>NZ_CP049259.1:2875000-3035715 GCF_011047315.1 Altererythrobacter sp. BO-6
TCAGCGATGACCTGCTGCTGAGCTATCGCAGCCAGTTCAACGTCGGCCGGCGCTCGCTGCTCGACGTGCTGGATGCGCAAAACACCCGCTATAACACGCAGGTGAATCTGGAAACTTCACGATTTTCTCAGATTTTTGCGCAATACCAGATCCTGGCAGCCACCAACCGCCTCCTGACCGCGCTTGACGTGGCGCCGGGTGCGGGTGCGGGCAAGAACGAGCGTGAGCGGTTTGACTATGGTCCTTCGAAGGACGCGGAAACCGATTATCGCCGTTATGCCAACTGAACTTGGTTAAAACGAATGCGAGGTTTTCGTGCTGCAGAACAGGAACTTGGACGCGCTGCAGGCGAATGACCCGCTGATAAAATGTATCGGGGAGTTGGCCCGCCGTTATGGTGTGGCTTTCTCCCCGTTGCAATTCGACTCGCTGGCGCGCGATGCCGCAGGGCGTCTGCCGTTCCACCAGGCGGAGGCCGCGATCGAACTGGCCGGGCTCGATTTCGACCGGCGTGACTACAAGAAGCTGCCGACACAGGATGCGGCCTATCCGGCTCTGATCTCGACCACCGACCGCAAGGGCGCGGTGATCCAGGAGGCGCGCGAAGGCGAGCTGTTGCTGTGGACGCCCGACAGCGGCGAAGCGCGCTGGATGCCCCGCGACGAAGTAGCGGCGGAATATGCCGGGCAGTTCCTGAGCATATTCGGCGATCCGGATTCACTGCGCGAGCAAGAGGCGCCGTGGCACCAGAAGGCCCGCCATCACTGGTTTTGGGGCGAACTGCGCAAGGAACGCAAGGCCTTCCGCGCCGTATTGGTCGCTTCGGCGATCATCAATTTGCTCGCGCTGGCGCTGCCGCTGTTCACCATGAACGTCTATGACCGGGTGATCCCCAACCGCGCGGTTTCGACGCTGTGGGTGCTCGGCATCGGCGTGCTGCTCGCTTTCGCGATGGAATTCGCGCTGCGATCGGCGCGCACCAATGTGATCGACGAGATTGGCCGGCGGCTCGACATCAAGCTGTCGCAGAAACTGTTCGGACGGGTCATGGGCCTGCCGCTGGCCTCGCGCCAGGGCAATACCGGCGCGCTCGCCGCGCGGGTCAGCGAATATGCCGTGGTGCGCGATTTCTTCGCTTCGACCACGATCGTCCTGATCGTCGATATCGCCTTCCTGGTGCTGTTCGTGGCCGTGATCGCCTATATCGCGGGCTGGCTGGCGCTGGTCCCGCTCGTGGCCATGGCAGTGATGGGGACTGCCGGCTTCTTCCTGCAACGCAAGGTAACCGATGCCGCGCGCGATGCACAGGCGGACCATGGCCTGCAACAGACACTGCTGGTCGAATCCGTGGCCGGCATGGAAACGCTCAAGTCGATGAATGGCGAACGCGCCATGATGGGTCGCTGGTACAATCTGGCCGATATCGGCAGCGTGTCGCAGCAGCGGCTGAAGAAGATACAGTCGATCGCGGTGGGGCTGGCGCAGACGTGCCAGCAGGTTTCGTCGATCGCCCTGGTGGTGGGTGGCTATTACCTTTTCGACGCCGGGGTGATCACCATGGGCGCGATCATCGCGGTGGTGATGCTGTCATCCCGCTCGCTGGCGCCGGTCGGCCAGATCGCCTTCCTGCTGACCCGTGGCCGCCAGGCGCGCGAAACGCTCGAATCGATCGAGCGTCTGTTCGAAGTGCCCGACGAGCGCAAGCAGGGCTCTTCCATGCTGCCCGCAACGGTGCAAAAGGCCACGCTCAAGCTGGAGGATGTAAGCTTCTCCTATCCCGATGCGCCGGTGGCGGCGCTTGACCGGATCAACCTCACCATCAAGCCGGGTGAAAGGATTTGCCTGATCGGGCGTGTCGCTTCGGGAAAGTCCACGCTGGGGAGGTTAATTTGCGGACTTTATCAGCCGAATGAAGGCGCTTTCTTGGTAAATGGCATCGACTCGCGGCAGTTCCGGCCGCAGGACCTGCGCAATGCTTTCCGCTTTGTGGGTCAGGATGCCACCTTGTTTACCGGTTCGATCAAAGACAATCTTGCGCTCGGCGCGCCCGAGGTTGGGGACGAGCGCCTGTTCGAAGCGCTGCGGATGAGCGGCGCCGATGAATTCCTTGCCCGCGACGACACCGGCTTTGACCGTGCGGTCGGTGAGCAGGGCCGCCGCCTGTCCGGCGGCCAGCGCAGCTTTCTGGCATTGGCCCGAGCTTTCGTTTCGCCCTCCGAACTGCTGTTCCTGGACGAGCCGACCGGCGCAATGGATTCGCAGACCGAGCGGCAGTTTGTCGACCGCGTGAAGCAGTCGATTTCGCCTGACCAGACTTTGTTGATTTCGACGCACCGCCCGGCCCTTTTCGAACTGTGTGACCGCATCATCGTGCTCGACAAGGGCAAGGTTGTGGCGGACGGCAGCAAGCAGGCGATCCTGTCGCGTGCCGCGGCACAAGCCGGCATGCCGCAGGGCGCCAGTGGCGGTGAGGCAGCAAAGTGACAGCCCACCTCGCCTCGATTTCCAAGGCCTGGCGTGACAGCAGCGGCGCGACCCGCAGCTGGCTGGCCGTCGGAATTGGCCTGACTGCGTTTGTCGGCGTGGGCCTGGCACTGGTCATTGGCACGCCCGATCCCTCGCGCGCGGAAAGCAGCATAGCCATGCGATCGAGCGAAGTCGCGCGGCTCAAAAACCTTGATCAGGGGACGCAGGCCGAACTCCTGATCGAAGGAACCAGCGCGCAGGAACGCAACGCGATGATCCCGATCGCCGATCTGCCAATTGGCAAGGTCGCTGGTTTCAGTGCCATTCCCAAGGGCGGTGCGCAATTTAACAGCGCGCTGACCTGCCTGACGCAGGCAATCTATTACGAAGCGGCGAACGAGCCGCTGCAGGGCAAGCGCGCGGTGGCGCAGGTGGTGCTCAATCGCCTGAAGCACCCCGCTTATCCAAACTCAGTCTGCGGCGTGGTATACGAAGGTGTTTACCGGCCCGTTTGCCAATTCAGCTTTACCTGCGATGGCGCGCTGCTGCGCCAGCCGATGGCGCGGCAGTGGGGCGAATCCAAGGCGGTTGCACAAGCCATGCTGGCCGGGTCGGTTGAACCCTCGGTCGGTACCGCCACGCATTACCATGCCGATTATGTGGTGCCGCGCTGGGCCTTTACCCTCGCCAAGATCACGCAGATCGGTACGCACATCTTCTATCGGTTCCCCGGCAGTGCGGGCAACAACCGCGCCTTTATCGGTCGCTGGAACGGTTACGAGGCGGTACCCGCAATCGACTATGACCGTCTGCGCGGCATGCTCGAAGCTGAGCTGGGACCAGTCGAGCCGGAATATGTGCCGGGACTTACCGTGACGCCGCATGTCGCTGACCGGCATGCCCCCGCCGATGTGGGCGGGCGGATTGATACCACCAAGAGCTGGCGGCTTTCGATCCCCGATCCGGTGAACGCCACCGGATCCTACAACGCCACCCTGGCGCGCCAGGGTGAGGACAATGCTATCGGCCTGGATGAGGGCGAGAAGTGAACGCTACGATTAATACAATCAAGAAGTGGTATGAAATCGTTGCCGATTGGGATGCCAATCGCAAGCTGATCGCGGTCTGTGCGGCCACCGTTTTGCTGCTGCTGGTGTGGGCCAGCCTGGCGCAAACCGAAGAGGTGACGCGGGGCATGGGCAAGGTTATCCCTTCGTCCAAGGCGCAGCTTGTCCAGCCGGCCGAGGCCTCCGTGGTCGAGGAAATCCTCGTGCGCGCTGGCCAGAGCGTGAAGAAGGGGCAGTTGCTGGTCAGGCTGGATGATGACATCGCGGATCCCGAGCTGAGCCGGCTCGAAACCGAGAACGCGCGGCTGACCGCGCGGGCAGATCGCCTCGAAGGCGAGGCTACAGGTACGCAAATCGGCTGCGAAGAGGGCACTGTCTGCGCCGACGAACAGCGCCTGCAGGCGGTGCGCGTGGCAACCGCGCGCAGCCGTGAACAGGCGCTTGCGTCCGCAGTCGAGCAGCGCAGGCGCGACCTTGGCGAGGCGCAAGCAACTGTAAGTGCATTGGAAAACAGTGCGCGATTGGCGCAGGACCAGGTCAACATGCTGGAGCCGCTGGCCGCGCAGGGCATCGTGCCGCGCACCGAATTGCTGACGGCGCAGCGCGATCTCGTTGACACACGCGGGCGGCTGGCAGCCGCGCGGCAGGGCGTGGCGCGCGCGCAGGCGGCGATCAGCCAGGCCCAGTCCGATCTTGCCGCGACCCGCAGCGAATTCCGCCAGCAGGCGCTCAATGAGCGTTCCGAAATCACCACGCGCATTGCCGTGAACGAGCAGACCATTCGTGGCGCGGCGGCCCGGCGCGACCGCAATGAATTGCGCTCACCCGCCGATGGCATCGTCAACAATGTGCAGATCACCACCGTCGGCGGCTTTGTCGGCGCGGGCGAACAGATCATGCAGGTTGTGCCGGTGGGCGAGAAGCTGCTGATCGAAGCACGCATCGCGCCCAAGGATATCGCCTTCATCAAGGTGGGGGACCGTGCCAATGTAAAGGTCACCGCCTATGACTTCGCGACCTATGGCGGCCTGCGCGGCGAAGTGCTGCAGGTGAGTGCGGACAGCGTCTATGACGAGGTCGAGCGCGAAACCTATTACACCGTGCTGATCGAGACCGACCGTTCGTACCTCTCGCGCGGCGGGCAGCGCCTGCCGATCGTGCCCGGCATGATCTGCGACGTGGAGATCATCACCGGCCGCAAGAGCGTGCTGAGCTATCTGATGAAACCGATCACCCGCGGCCTTAGCGAGGCGATGACCGAACGATAGTTTCATGCAAGCGCGTCCGCGCTTGCGTCCTCGGTGCAGCTCCTCCGCTTCGCTACGGTGCACCTGCGGGCGGGCAGTCGCCCTTGCGGCACTGCGCGCCGATTATGTGATCAACTCGCGATAGTGGTCAATCAGCCAGCGCCAGCCGCGTCGTGCGCGGGCCCAGCTCGCCGGTGGGCGTGCCGTGGATGAACCGCTCGCTGCCGGTAAAGCTCATCAGCGGGCGATAGCCGTAATCCGCCGCCGCGTTCGCCACCCGGTCGCTCGCCATGTCGAGCATGAACCATTCGCCCTCGTCGCGCACCAGCAGCACCGCATGGTCGCTGCGGCGCAGCGTGTCGCGCGCCAGCGTCAGCATCATGTCCTCACGCGCTACCCCGGCGGCGGCAAGCAGCTGCAGCTTGAGGATCGCATAGTCCTCGCAATCGCCCGCGCGGCGTGCCAGCGTGCTACGCGCATCGGCCCAGTAATCGCGCCGCCCGAACAAGGCGCTGTCCCGGCGATAGGTGATCGCCTTGTTCACCCAGCCGTTGACCTGCGCCATCAGCTGCGTGCGGTCCTGCGCCAGCGTGCCGAGTGCGCGCTCCGCCTCGCCCATGGTGAGCTCTGCGGCGGCGACGCGCTCCCACGAGGCATCGAAGCGGGTGCGGCCGATGGCGATCCGCTCGGTGCCAAGAAAACGACCGGTCTGGAGCCCACCGCCCCAGCGGTGCTGCATGTCGCCCGTCACGGTATTCACTGCCAGCGAGGCGGCGGCGGGCTTGCCCGCACCCAGCATATCGCATGCTCTGGCCTGTGCGGCCGAAAGCGCGACGGGCGGCGCCACAGGGGCAGGGGCCGCGGCGGCAAGCGCCAGCTGGCCCGATTGTTCGAGCTTCATCCGCTCCAGCGCGCTCATCTGCCCGCCCAGGATCGCCGCGCTCTTCATCATGCGCGCGTTGAGCGGCACGGCGAGCAGGGCGGGGGCAGGGGCGGAGGGCACGGTGCAGGCAGTCTGCGAAATACCCACCGCGGCGAGCGGCATGGCGCTCGGCACGGTCACTGCCAGCGGCGGCGTGGCAGCGGCCAGCGGGGCGGCGAGCAGGCTGGTGACAAGCCCTGCGGCAAGATGGGTCTTCCTGATCATCCTGCCGACATGCACCGGCACCCGTCACCACGGGGTTTGAAGACAAGGTTACCAAATCGCTAGGGAAGGTTGACGGAAACCCCTTGCCGCGCGGGCGGCAGGCTTTTGCCGCAAGGCGTTCGATGGTTAACGCGGCGCAAATGGGTGCTCACAGGCGTGGTGAATTCTTGCGGGCGGCAGGGCTTGGCGATAGTCTCTCCCGCGAAGGGAGACGCATATGCGCAAGGTCTGGTTGGTAACGGGAATGGCGGGGCTTTCACTGGGGCTGGCCGGCTGCGGCGGCGCGGCGGAAGAGGCGCCTGAAGCTGCGGCGAGCGACACGGCAGCAGACAGCACCGCAGAGGCGGGGGCGATGGCCGCGGCGGATGAAGACGCCAAGGTGCCCGGCACCGAATATCATGCCACCGCGCCAATCCCCTGCGGCTTTGGCGGGGCCGCACCGACCGAGACCTGCGAGGCGGGGGTGATCCGCCAATGGGGCGAGGACGGTACCACGCTGGTCGAAGTGCAGAAGCCGGACGGGATGAAGCGCGCGATCTTTGTTAAAGGCACCGAACCCTATGGCGCGGACAGTGCGCAGGCGGACGGATCGGCCGGGTGGGACTTCGCCACCAGCCGCGAGGGCGACCGGGTGACGGTGAAATTCGGCCCGGAGAGCTATGTGATCGTGGACGCCTTCGTTGAAGGCGGCTGAGCTGCGGGCCGGCCTGATGGAACAGCCTTCTGGCGCAAGAATGCGGGCGGGGGCGAAGGGATATCGAAGCGCGATCCGGCGCGGATGAGGCCACAAGGGAAGCCTTGACCTTTCTCCCTTTCCAACATAAAGGCGCGCCAACCGGGCGGGCCTTACGATTCTCGCGCGGGCAATAGAGCTGAACATTGCCGGTTATGTCCCGGGGCTCCTTCGCGGTATGCAAGGGGCTCTTTTCTATTGGGCTCGCTGATGTGGTTTCCCGCTTTCGCGGGAATGACGAAAGCGGGTTTGGGGCAGCCGTCAAAGTAACCCGGTGGCCGAAGGGCCGGTGTGGTGGAGCGTTTCAGGCTCGCTTGGCTGTGCGCTCCTGCGAAGGCAGGAGCCCAGCGCGCAGATGGACTCCTGCTTGCGCAGGAGATCACGGCGCGAAAAGCGGCTAACCCTCCTTCCAGCATCCGGTCCGGGTTCCACCAGCAACACGGTGAAGAGTAACCTATGCCGACGATCAACCAGCTGGTCCGCAAGGGCCGCACCCCGCAGAAGGCCAAGAGCAAGGTCCCTGCGATGGAGCAGAACCCGCAGAAGCGCGGCGTCTGCACCCGCGTCTATACCACGACGCCGAAGAAGCCGAACTCCGCACTGCGCAAGGTGGCCAAGATCCGCCTGACCAACCAGCGCGAAGTCATCTCCTACATCCCGGGCGAAGGCCACAACCTGCAAGAGCACAGCGTTGTCCTGATCCGCGGCGGGCGTGTGCGCGACCTTCCCGGTGTGCGCTATCACGTGCTGCGCGGCGTGCTCGACACGCAGGGTGTGAAGGACCGCAAGCAGAGCCGTTCGAAGTACGGCGCCAAGCGGCCGAAGTAAGGTTTAGGTTTTTTCCGGCCTGAACGGCCGGGTGTCGGTTCCAGCCCGCTCCCCCTCCCAAGCCACCCGATAACTTACTCGGGTAGCGTATCGGGTGGCTTGGGAGGGGGAGCGGGCCGGCACCGCAGAAAAACTCCGAAGGAGTATACGAAATGTCACGTCGTCGTCGTCCCGAGAAGCGGGAAATCCTGCCTGATCCCAAGTTCGGAGATCAGGTGCTGTCGAAGTTCATGAACAACCTCATGCTGGACGGTAAGAAGTCCGTTGCCGAGCGCATCGTCTATGGCGCGCTGGAAACGGTCGAAGCGAAGGCCAAGGCCGATCCGATCCAGATGTTCCACGATGCGCTGAACAATGTGAAGCCGCAGGTGGAAGTGCGCAGCCGCCGCGTTGGCGGTGCGACCTACCAGGTGCCGGTCGAGGTTCGCCCCGAGCGTGCCCAGGCGCTGGCGATCCGCTGGCTGATCACCGCAGCGCGCGGTCGCCCCGAAACCACCATGGCTGCCCGCCTGTCGGGCGAGCTGATGGATGCGGCGAACAACCGCGGCAATGCCGTCAAGAAGCGCGAAGACACGCACCGCATGGCGGACGCCAACCGCGCCTTCTCGCATTACCGCTGGTAACACTGGCGCTGGTAACACCTATATAGGGGGCAACCCCCCTCACGGAGACTTAACATGGCACGCGAATATCCGCTGGAGCGGTACCGCAATATCGGCATCATGGCCCACATCGATGCCGGCAAGACCACGACTACCGAGCGTATCCTCTACTACACCGGCAAGTCCTACAAGATCGGCGAAGTGCACGATGGCGCGGCGACGATGGACTGGATGGAGCAGGAGCAGGAGCGCGGGATCACGATCACCTCGGCAGCGACGACGACCTTCTGGACGCCCGAGGATCCGACCATGGATCCGCGTTCGGCTCCCGAAGATCTGCGCGCGAACCAGCCGAAGTATCGCATCAACATCATCGACACCCCCGGCCACGTCGACTTCACGATCGAAGTCGAACGTTCGCTGCGCGTGCTCGACGGTGCAGTTGCGGTGTTTGACGGTGTGGCCGGCGTTGAGCCCCAGTCGGAAACCGTGTGGCGCCAGGCTGACAAGTACGGCGTCCCCAGAATGTGCTTCATTAATAAGTTGGACCGCACCGGTGCCGACTTCTATTACTGCGTCCAGTCGATCATCGACCGCCTCGGCGCGGTGCCGCTGGTGCTGTATCTCCCGATCGGCGCTGAATCGAACCTCAAGGGCGTTGTCGATCTCGTCAACAACCGCGGGATCGTGTGGCAGGCGGAAGACCTCGGCGCGAAGTACGAGTTCGTCGACATCCCGGCCGACATGGCCGACAAGGTTGCCGAATATCGCGAAAAGCTGATCGAGACCGTCGTCGAACAGGACGACGATGTCATGGAAGCCTATCTCGAAGGCAACGAGCCCGACGTTGCAACGCTCAAGAAGCTGATCCGCAAGGGCACGATGGCGCGTGACTTCGTTCCCGTCACCTGTGGTTCGGCGTTCAAGAATAAGGGTGTGCAGCCGCTGCTCGATGCAGTGGTCGACTACATGCCTTCTCCGCTTGACGTTCCGGCGATCAAGGGCGTGCTGCCCGACAGCGATCAGGAAGACGAGCGCCCGTCGAGCGACGATGCCCCGTTTGCCGCGCTGGCATTCAAGATCATGAACGACCCGTTCGTGGGCTCGCTGACTTTCACTCGCATCTATTCGGGCAAGCTGACCAAGGGCCAGGTCCTGAACTCGGTGAAGGACAAGAAGGAAAAGATCGGTCGCATGCTGCTGATGCACTCGAACAACCGCGAGGACATCGAAGAAGCATTCGCCGGCGACATCGTTGCGCTGGCCGGCATGAAGGACACCACCACGGGCGATACGCTGTGCGATCCGGCCAAGCCGATCATCCTCGAACGGATGGAATTCCCCGAGCCGGTGATCGAACTGTCGGTGGAACCGAAGACCAAGGCCGACCAGGAAAAGATGGGCGTTGCGCTCAACCGCCTGGCTGCCGAGGACCCTTCGTTCCGAGTGTCGACCGACCACGAAAGCGGGCAGACGATCATCAAGGGCATGGGCGAGCTTCACCTCGACATCCTGGTCGATCGCATGAAGCGCGAATTCAAGGTCGAAGCGAATGTCGGTGCGCCGCAGGTGGCATACCGCGAATCGCTCGCCCGTGAAGTCGAAGTCGATTACACCCACAAGAAGCAGTCGGGCGGCTCGGGCCAGTTCGGTCGCGTGAAGGTCAAGGTCACTCCAGGTGAACGCGGTCAGGGCGTGATTTTCGAAGACAACATCAAGGGCGGTAACATTCCCAAGGAATATATCCCCGCGATCGAAAAGGGCTTCCGCGAGCAGGCTGAAAGCGGTCACCTCGTCGGCTTCCCGATCATCGACTTCTCGATCACGCTGTTTGACGGCGCCTACCACGATGTCGACTCATCGGCGATCGCCTTCGAAATCGCTGGCCGCGGCGCCATGCGTGAAGTCGCGCAGAAGTCCGGCATCAAGCTGCTTGAGCCGATCATGAAGGTGGAAGTCGTCACGCCTGAGGATTACCTCGGGGACGTGATCGGCGACCTCAACAGCCGTCGTGGCCAGATCCAGGGCACCGACACGCGCGGCAACGCGCAGGCGGTCGAGGCATTCGTGCCGCTGGCCAACATGTTCGGCTACGTCAATGAACTGCGTTCGTTCACTCAGGGCCGCGCCCAGTACACGATGCAATTCAGCCACTATGACGAAGTGCCGGCGAACGTCGCGCAGGAAGTCAAGGAGAAGCTTGCTTAAGCGAGCGACACCGTCTAGGGGCGGCGCCTGATTCAGCGGGTGCCGTCCTTCTCCCGCACCGATTCAATTTCAAACAGAGGTTATTTGACAAATGGCTAAGGAAAAATTCCAGCGGACCAAGCCGCACTGCAACATCGGCACCATCGGTCACGTCGACCACGGCAAGACCACGCTGACCGCAGCGATCACCAAGGTGCTCGGCGCACCGGTTGATTTCGCCAACATCGACAAGGCTCCGGAAGAGCGCGAGCGCGGCATCACCATCTCGACCGCACACGTCGAGTATGAAACCGACGCACGTCACTACGCTCACGTCGACTGCCCGGGTCACGCTGACTACGTGAAGAACATGATCACCGGCGCGGCGCAGATGGACGGCGCGATCCTGGTTGTGAACGCCGCTGACGGCCCGATGCCGCAGACCCGCGAGCACATCCTGCTGGCTCGCCAGGTCGGCGTTCCGGCGCTGGTCGTGTACATGAACAAGGTTGACCAGGTTGACGACGAGGAAATCCTCGAGCTCGTCGAACTCGAAGTTCGCGAACTGCTCTCGAGCTATGACTTCCCGGGCGACGATATTCCGATCGTCAAGGGTTCGGCTCTGGCTGCTCTCGAAGGGCGCGATCCGGAAATCGGCGAAAACTCGATCCTCGAGCTGATGAAGGCTGTCGACGAGTTCATCCCGCAGCCCGACCGTCCGGTCGACAAGCCGTTCCTGATGCCGATCGAAGACGTGTTCTCGATTTCGGGTCGCGGCACCGTGGTGACCGGCCGTGTCGAAACCGGCGTTGTGAACGTGGGCGACGAAGTTGAAATCGTCGGCATCAAGGACACCCAGAAGACCGTCGTGACCGGCGTGGAAATGTTCCGCAAGCTGCTCGATCGCGGTGAAGCCGGCGACAACATTGGCGCCCTGATCCGCGGCGTTGCTCGCGAAGCGGTTGAGCGCGGCCAGGTTCTCTGCAAGCCCGGTTCGGTCAGCCCGCACACCGAGTTCAGCGCAGAAGTCTACGTGCTGTCGAAGGACGAAGGTGGCCGTCACACGCCGTTCTTCGCCAACTACCGCCCGCAGTTCTACTTCCGCACCACCGACGTGACCGGCGAAGTGATCCTTCCCGAAGGCACGGAAATGGTGATGCCGGGCGACAACGTGACGATCAACGTCAAGCTGATCGCTCCGATCGCCATGGACGAAGGTCTGCGCTTCGCTATCCGCGAAGGCGGCCGCACCGTCGGCTCGGGCGTGGTCGCAAAGATCACCAAGTAAGCGCTCGCAGGCCCTGGCCTGCAGCGACAAGAGGAGGCCCGGTTCCCGCAAGGGTGCCGGGCCCCTTTTTATGAGGGACGAACCCTGAATTTGCGGGGCGGGGCACTCATCCGGCCAGTTACCGAAATTTGCAGGAAACGGGGTTGCCAGAATCCTACTTCCTCCGTATAGGCCCGGCCACACGCAGGGATTCGTCCCTGCCACAAGAATTTTTGAAGGGCCGCCCTTTCCGGGAGACCGGGTTAACGCGGGGCGGGCCTTTGTTGTTTTGAGGGGCTGAAAGGTCCCTTTGGCTCTTTCGCATTGGTGTAGGTAATGGAAGCTCAGAATATCCGCATTCGCCTGAAGGCGTTCGACCATCGTGTTCTTGACCAGGCAACTGGCGAGATTGCAGACACCGCGCGTCGCACGGGTGCTCTTATTCGTGGCCCCATTCCCATGCCGACGCGTATCGAGAAGTTCACCGTGAACCGCGGCCCGCACATCGACAAGAAGTCGCGCGAGCAGTTCGAGGTACGCACCTACAAGCGGCTGCTCGACATCGTGCAGCCCAACGCCCAGACCGTTGACGCGCTGATGAAGCTCGACCTCGCTGCTGGCGTGAACGTAGAGATCAAGCTCGCCTAAGCGCGAGTGATCCCCGGGCTTGATCCGGGGGCCAGGGCACCAAGGCTCTGGGTTCCTGCACTTGTAGGAACGCACAGTGGGAGAAGTTCTCCCGCAGACATTGGGATACCGCCGAGCATGCTCGGGCTGCGTCCCCCGTCTAGCTCCCCAAGCCATCTGGCGCGGGAAGCGCTCAGCCCGGACGGGGCGATGCATCACAATTTGGGCTGGCAAGCACGCGGGGATGGGCCTCGTGTGCCTCTGTTTAGGAGTTTTGACGATGCGCACAGGCGTTATCGCAAAGAAAGTCGGGATGACCCGCCTGTTCCAGGAGGATGGACGTCACGTTCCCGTGACCGTTCTCTCGCTGGAAGACTGCCAGGTCGTGTCGCACCGTACCGCAGAACGTGACGGCTATTTCGCTGTCCAGCTGGGTGCGGGCGAGGCCAAGCAGAAGAATGTCAACAAGCCGCAGCGCGAGCACTTTGCCAAGGCCCAGGTCGGCCTGAAGAAGCGCGTCGCGGAATTCCGCGTGGAAGGCGAAGACGGGCTGGTCCCGGTCGGCGCCACGATCAGCGCGGATCACTTCGTTGCCGGCCAGAAGGTCGACATCACCGGTCATACCCAGGGTAAGGGTTTTGCCGGTGCGATGAAGCGCTGGGGCTTCGGCGGTATGCGCGCCACACACGGTGTGTCGATCAGCCACCGCGCACATGGTTCGACTGGTAACCGCCAGGATCCGGGCCGTGTGTTCAAGGGCAAGAAGATGGCGGGCCACATGGGCGATCGCCAGCGCACCCAGCAGAACCTTGAAGTCGTCCGCACCGACGCGGAGCGCGGCCTGATCTTCGTCAAGGGCTCGGTCCCTGGCTCGAAGAACGGCTGGCTGCTGGTCAAGGACGCAGTGAAGATCGACCATGCGGACCTGCCGTTCCCCGGCGCTGTCCTCGATCTCAACGCCGCACCGGTGGCTGAAGAGCCCGTGGTCGAGACTCCGGTTGAAGAAACCCCTGTGGTTGAAACCGAAGTTGAGGCTGCAGCTGAAACTCCCGCTCCCGAAGCAGAAGCTCCCGCAGCTGACGCTCCGGCCAGCGACGAAAACAAGGAGGGCTGATCCGTGAAGGTGAAGGTCCAGAAAATCGACGGCAAGGCGTCGGGCGACATCGAGCTGAACGATGCCATTTTCGGCGTCGAACCGCGCGCCGACATCCTGCATCGTATCGTCACATGGCAGCTTGAGAACCGCCGCGGCACGGCTCGTCCGACCCGCGAGCGTTCGGATGTTGCCCGCACCGGCAAGAAGTTCGGCCGCCAAAAGGGTGGTGGTACCGCCCGTCACGGCGACCGCGCAGCTCCGATCTTCATCGGCGGCGGCAAGGCCCACGGTGCGCGCAAGCGTGACTTCAACCAGTCGCTCAACAAGAAGCTGCGTGCGCTTGGCCTGAAGATGGCGCTTTCGAGCAAGGCAAAGGACGGCCTCGTGGTCGTCGACAGCCTCGAGCTGAAGGACGCCAAGACCAAGGTGCTCAAGGGTCACCTCGACAAGGCCGGGCTGACCGGCAAGGTGCTGGTGATCGACGGTGAAAGCGTGGACGCAGGCTTCAAGAAGGCCGCTGGCAATTTGCCGGGCGTCAACGTGCTCCCCGCCATGGGCGCCAATGTCTACGACATCCTCAACCACGACACGCTGGTCCTGACCAAGGACGCTGTCGCCAAGCTGGAGGCGCGCTTCAATGGCTAAGAAGCAGGAAATCGACGCGCGTCACTACGATGTGATCGTTGCTCCGCACATCACCGAGAAGTCGACTCTGGCTTCGGAACAGAACGCTGTTGTGTTCAAGGTGGCCGGCGACGCGACAAAGCCGCAGATCAAGGAAGCGGTCGAAGCGATCTACGACAAGAAGGTCGTTTCGGTGAACACCATCGTCGTGAAGGGCAAGACCAAGCGCTGGAAGGGCAAGCCCTACAAGCGCTCCGACGTGAAGAAGGCGATCGTCACCCTCGCTGAGGGCGAAATGATCGACATCACGAGCGGTATCTGAGGCCAAGGGACAGGAAACGAACAATGGCACTCAAGAACTACAAACCGACGAGCCCCGCGCGCCGCGGCCTCATCCTGATCGACAAGTCGGGCCTCTACAAGGGTCGCCCGGTCAAGTCGCTCACCGAAGGCAAGCGCAAGACCGGTGGCCGCAACAACAAGGGTCATGTCACTTCGCGCGGCATGGCTGGTGGCCACAAGCAGAAGTACCGCTTCATCGATTTCAAGCGTCGCAAGTGGGATATGCCGGCAACCGTCGAGCGGATCGAATACGATCCCAACCGCACTGCGTTCATCGCGCTGGTGAAGTATGAAGACGGTGAACTGGCTTACATCCTCGCCCCTCAGCGCCTTGCTGTGGGTGACCAGGTGATCGCTGGCGAAAAGACCGACACCAAGCCGGGCAACGCGATGTTGCTGGGCCAGATGCCGGTCGGCACGATCTGCCACAACGTCGAAATGAAGCCGGGCAAGGGCGGCCAGATCGCCCGTTCGGCCGGCGCCTATGTGCAGATCGTCGGCCGCGACCGCGGCCTGGTGATCGTGCGCCTAAACAGCGGCGAGCAGCGTTACCTGCGCGGCGATTGCATGGGCACGGTTGGTGCGGTGTCGAACCCCGACAACCAGAACCAGAACTTCGCCAAGGCCGGTCGCAAGCGCTGGATGGGCGTGAAGCCGCTCACCCGCGGTGTCGCCAAGAACCCGGTCGACCACCCGCACGGTGGTGGTGAAGGCCGCACCAGCGGTGGCCGCCATCCGGTGACCCCATGGGGCAAGCCGACCAAGGGGGCCCGCACCCGCAACAACAAGCAGACGGACAAGATGATCATCCGTTCGCGTCACGCCAAGAAGAAGAGGTAATCCGACATGGCACGTTCCGTCTGGAAAGGTCCGTTTGTCGAACTCAGCCTTCTCAAGAAGGCGGAGGACGCACAGGAAGCGAACAGCACCAAGCCGATCAAGACCTGGTCGCGCCGTTCGACCATTCTCCCGCAGTTCGTTGGCCTGACGTTCAACGTCTACAACGGGCAGAAGTTCATCCCCGTCTCGGTTTCCGAAGAGATGGTCGGCCACAAGCTTGGCGAATTCGCGCCCACGCGCAATTTCCCCGGTCACGCCGCCGACAAGAAGGGCAAGCGATAATGGGCAAGGCAAAGGCACCCCGCCGCGTTGGCGATAACGAGGCGCTGGCCGTCGGCACCACGATCCGTGGTTCGGCGCAGAAGCTCAACCTCGTTGCTGCACTGATCCGCGGCAAGAAGGCCGAAGAGGCCATGAACATCCTCGCTTTCAGCAAGCGGGCGATGGCCAGGGACGCCAGCAAGGTGCTCGCTTCGGCGATCGCCAACGCTGAGAACAACCACAACCTGGATGTCGACTCGCTCGTCGTCGCCGAGGCTTCGGTTGGCAAGTCGATCACCATGAAGCGTTTCCACACCCGCGGTCGCGGTAAGTCGACCCGGATCCTCAAGCCGTTCAGCCGGCTGCGGATCGTGGTGCGCGAGCAGGAAGAGGCGTAAGATGGGCCAGAAGAGCAATCCGATCGGTCTGCGCCTGCAGATCAACCGCACCTGGGACAGCCGCTGGTACGCCGAAGGGCGTGATTATGCCAAGCTGCTCAAGGAAGACATCGAAATCCGCAAGTACATCGTCGAAGCGCTGCCCCAGGCAGCCATTTCGAAGGTGGTGATCGAGCGTCCGGCCAAGCTGTGCCGCGTGTCGATCTATGCTGCACGCCCCGGTGTGATCATCGGCAAGAAGGGCGCGGATATCGAGAAGCTGCGCACCAAGCTTTCGACCATGACCGAAAGCGAAGTGAAGCTGAACATCGTTGAGATCCGCAAGCCGGAAATCGATGCGAAGCTCGTTGCCCAGGGCATTGCCGACCAGCTGATCCGCCGTGTCGCATCCCGCCGCGCCATGAAGCGCGCGGTGCAGTCGGCGCTGCGTCTGGGTGCGGAAGGCATCAAGATCACCTGCGGCGGCCGTCTGGGCGGCGCAGAAATCGCGCGCGTCGAATGGTATCGCGAAGGCCGTGTGCCGCTGCACACGCTGCGTGCCAATGTCGACTATGCCGAAGCCGAAGCGCTGACCGCGTACGGCATCATTGGCATCAAGGTCTGGATCTTCAAGGGCGAGATCCTCGCTCACGATCCGACCGCGCAGGACCGTTTGATGATGGAAGCCCAGACGTCCGGCGTCCGGCCGGCTCGTTGAGGTAGGTAAGAGCTATGCTGCAACCGAAAAAAACCAAATCCCGCAAGGCGTTCAAGGGCCGCATCCACGGCAACGCCAAGGGCGGCACCACGCTGAACTTCGGGTCCTATGGCCTGAAGGCGATGGAGCCCGAGCGTATCACCGCACGCCAGATCGAAGCTGCGCGTCGCGCGATCACGCGCCACATCAAGCGCCAGGGGCGCCTGTGGATCCGCGTGTTCCCCGATGTGCCGGTATCGAAGAAGCCTGCCGAAGTCCGTCAGGGTAAGGGCAAGGGCTCGATCGAATACTGGGCAGCACGGGTTAAGCCGGGCCGCATCCTGTTCGAACTCGATGGCGTGGCCGGTCCGCTGGCTGCCGAAGCGTTCGAGCGCGCTGCGATGAAGCTGCCGATCAAGACCAAGGTCGTGGCCCGCCTGGGCGACACCTCGCACCTGGGAGGCGACAAATGAGCAAGATCGAAGATCTGCGCACCAAGACCGATGACCAGCTGGACGCTGAGCTGACCGAGCTCAAGCGCGAGCAGTTCAACCTGCGTTTCCAGGCTGCCACCAACCAGCTCGAAGCCCCGGCGCGCGTGCGCCAGGTGCGTCGCACGATCGCCAAGATCAAGACGCTGCAGAGCGAGCGTGCGGCAGCTGCCGCCGCCAAGGCCTGAGGAGTTAAACGATGCCGAAGCGTATCCTGATCGGGACCGTCACCTCCGACAAGACCGACAAGACCGTGACCGTGCTGGTCGAGCGCAAGGTGAAGCATCCGCTTTACGGGAAGATCATCCGCCGTTCGAAGAAGTATCACGCGCACGACGAAGCGAATGAATACAAGATTGGCGATGTGGTCCGCATCGAGGAAACCAGGCCGATCTCCAAGACCAAGACCTGGGCCGTGAAGGACCGGGTGCAGGCTGGCGGCGTACAGGCGGTGGAAGCCGACCTGGAAGTCGAAGCCGCAGGTAACTGAGTTAGACGTTAGGAACTGCCGGACTGGTTCCGGCAAGCCAGTGAGAAGGAAACGGATCGATGATCCAGATGCAATCCAATCTCGACGTCGCGGACAACAGCGGCGCAAAGCGCGTCCAGTGCATCAAGGTACTGGGTGGCTCGAAGCGCCGTACTGCGTCCGTCGGCGACGTGATCGTGGTTTCCGTCAAGGAAGCCCAGCCGCGTGCAAAGGTCAAGAAGGGCGACGTTCACCGGGCGGTGATCGTGCGCACCAAGAAGGACGTGCGCCGTCCCGATGGCAGCGTCATCCGCTTTGACAGCAACGCGGCAGTGCTCGTGAACAAGAACGAGGAGCCGATCGGCACCCGTATCTTTGGCCCGGTGGTGCGCGAGCTGCGCGGCCGCGGCTTCATGAAGATCATTTCGCTCGCGCCGGAGGTGCTGTAATGGCTGCCGCAAAGATCAAGAAGGGTGACAGCGTCGTCGTCCTTTCGGGCAAGGACAAGGGCAAGACCGGCACGGTCGCCCAGGTCATGCCGAAGGAAGGCAAGGTCGTTGTCGAGGGTGTGAATATCGCCACCCGTCACCGCAAGCCGAGCCAGGTCAACCCGCAGGGTGGCATCGAGCGCCGCGAGGCTCCGATGCACATCAGCAAGGTTGCCGTGGCCGATCCGAAGACTGGCAAGCCCACCCGCGTCCGCTTTGAAGAAAAGGGCGGCAAGAAGGTGCGCGTTGCCGTGAAGAGTGGGGAGACCATCGATGGCTGATTATACCCCCCGGATGAAGGCCAAGTACGAGGCCGAAATCGTCAAGGCGATGACCGAGAAGTTCGGTTACAAGAACCGTCTCGAAGTCCCCAAGCTCGAGAAGATCACGCTCAACATGGGCGTGGGCGAAGCGAGCCAGGACAAGAAGAAGGTCCAGACCGCTGCCGAGGAAATGGCGCTGATCGCCGGTCAGAAGCCGGTCATCACCAAGGCGAAGAAGTCGATCGCGCAGTTCAAGCTGCGTGAAGGCATGCCGATCGGTTGCAAGGTTACCCTGCGCCGCGAACGCATGTACGAATTCCTCGACCGCCTGGTGACCATCGCCATGCCGCGCATCCGCGACTTCCGTGGGCTGAACCCGCGTTCGTTCGACGGTCGTGGCAACTACGCGATGGGTCTCAAGGAGCAGATCGTGTTCCCCGAGATCAGCTATGACAAGATCGAGAAGGTGCGTGGCATGGACATCATCGTCACCACCACCGCGAAAACCGACGAGGAAGCACGCGAACTGCTGAAGCTGTTCGGTTTCCCGTTCCCGGCTGAAGAGTCGGCTGAAAAGGAAGCGGCGTAAGCCGCGCCCTTTGATTGAGATAGGAAAGAGAGCTTAAGTCCAATGGCGAAACTGAGTTCCATCAACAAGAACGAGCGTCGCAAGAAGCTCGTGAAGAAGTACGCAAACAAGTACGCCAAGCTCAAGGCGATTGCGGACGACAACTCGCTCGACGAGAGCGAGCGTCTGATCGCGCGCCTGAAGATGGCGGAAATTCCGCGCAACGGTAACCCGACCCGGGTGCGTAACCGCTGCGCCACCACCGGCCGCCCGCGCGGCTATTACCGCAAGTTCGGCATCAACCGTATCGAGCTGCGTGAACTCGGCAACAAGGGCCTGATCCCGGGCCTGACCAAGTCGAGCTGGTGAGGATCTGAGAGATGGCAATGACCGATCCCCTGGGTGATATGCTCACCCGCATCCGCAACGGCCAGCAGGCGAAGAAGGACAGCGTCCTTTCGCCGGCGTCGAAACTGCGTGCAAACGTGCTCGAAGTGCTCCAGCGCGAAGGCTACATCCGTGGCTACAGCGAAGACAGCACCGGCAAGCATCCCGCGCTGCGGATCGAACTGAAGTATTTCGAGGGCGAACCTGCGATCAAGCATGTCGCCCGTGTCTCCAAGCCGGGCCGCCGGATCTATTCGGGTTCGAAGGAACTTCCGATTGTCCGTAACGGCCTTGGCATCACCATCGTCTCGACGCCCAAGGGCGTGCTCTCGGATGCCGAAGCGCGTGCCCAGAACGTCGGCGGCGAAGTGCTGGCGGAGGTGTTCTGATGAGCCGCATCGGTAAAAAGCCGGTCGCGATCCCGGGCGGGGTGACCGCCTCGATCGACAACGGCGCGCTGAGCGTCAAGGGCCCCAAGGGCACCCTGACCCTGGGCCTGTCGGACCTGGTCGAATACAAGCTTGAAGACGGCCAGATTTCGGTCTCGCCGGCCAATGACACCAAGGCGGCACGCAGCCACTGGGGCATGCAGCGCACGCTGGTGTCGAACCTGGTCGAAGGCGTTACCGAAGGCTTCACCAAGGTGCTCGACATCAAGGGTGTCGGCTACCGCGCCAACGCACAGGGCAAGACGCTCAAGCTGCAGCTCGGCTACAGCCATGACGTCGATCTCGCCGTGCCGGAAGGCCTTGAAGTGAAGACCCCTGACCAGACCACCGTTGAGATTTCGGGTATCGACAAGCAGGCCGTAGGCCAGTTTGCCGCCGAGGTCCGCCGCTGGCGCAAGCCCGAACCCTATAAGGGCAAGGGTATTGCCTATCGCGGCGAGTACATCTTCCGCAAGGAAGGGAAGAAGAAGTAAGATGGCAAAGCTTTCACTCTTTGAACGTCGCCGCCGCCGGGTGCGTACTGCACTCAAGAGCAGGGCTGGTGGTCGTCCGCGCCTGTCTGTGCACCGCACCGGCAAGCACATCTATGCGCAGATCATCGATGACGCCGCCGGCAAGACGCTGGCCGCCGCTTCGACCCTGGGCGCCAAGGCGTCGGGTGCGAATGTCGATGCTGCTGCCAAGGTGGGCAAGGACATCGCCGCGGCTGCCAAGAAGGCTGGCGTGACCACCGTCGTGTTCGATCGCGGCGGCTTCCTGTTCCACGGCCGCGTCAAGGCGCTGGCCGATGCCGCCCGCGAAGGCGGGCTGGAGTTCTGATGATGGCTGACGAAAACAAGAACGAAGAAACCCCGGTTGAAACGGCGGAAGTTGTGGAAACCCCTGCGGTTGCTGAAACCCCGTCGGAAGCGGCGGACAACCAGTCGGCTTCGGCCGAGCCCGAAGCACCGGCTGCAGAAGCAGACGAAGCGCAGGCCGAAGGTCGCGGTCGGGGCCGCGGGCGTGGTGGTGACCGTGGTGAAGGCCGTGGTCGTGGCCGAGGCCGCCGTGACGAGCGCAACAAGCGCGAGGAAGAAGACGACGGCATCATCGAGAAGCTGGTTCACATCAACCGCGTTTCGAAGACGGTAAAGGGCGGCAAGCGCTTCGGTTTCGCTGCGCTGGTCGTGGTCGGCGACGGTTCGGGCCGGGTTGGTTTCGGTCATGGCAAGGCGCGCGAAGTGCCGGAAGCCATCACCAAGGCGACCGCGTCTGCGCGCAAGAAGATGATCCGCGTTCCGCTGAAGGAAGGCCGCACGCTGCACCATGACGGCAATGGCCGGTTCGGTGCCGGCAAGGTGACCGTCCGCACCGCACCTCCGGGTACCGGCATCATCGCCGGTGGTCCGATGCGTGCTGTGTTCGAAAGCCTGGGCGTGGCCGATGTGGTGACCAAGTCGGTCGGCACTTCGAACCCCTACAACATGATCCGCGCTACGTTTGACGCGCTGCAGAACCAGACTTCGCCGAAGTCGGTTGCCCAGCGTCGTGGCAAGAAGGTCGCTGACCTGCTTGGCCGTGGTGGCGCCAGCGAGGCCGAGGCTGAAGCCGACGCCGCAGCGATGGTGGAGTAATCCCGATGGCCGACAAGAAAACCATCAAGATCAAGCAGATCGGTTCGCCGATCCGTCGTCCCGAGAGCCAGCGCAAGATCCTGATCGGCCTGGGCCTCAACAAGATGCACAAGGTCGTGGAACGCCAGGACACCCCAGAGGTGCGCGGCGCGATCGCCAAGATCCCGCATCTGGTGACTGTGATCGACTAATCCATGTGAACCCCGCTACGGCGGGGCTCACTTTTTCAGCGCGAACAAAGCGAAAGCGAGTGCAAAAATCATGAAACTCAACGACATCCGTGACAATTCGGGCGCCCGCAAGGGTCGCATGCGCGTGGGCCGTGGTATCGGTTCGGGCAAGGGCAAGACCTCGGGCCGTGGCCAGAAGGGCCAGAAGAGCCGTTCGGGCGTAGCCATCAAGGGCTTTGAAGGCGGCCAGATGCCGCTGCACATGCGCCTGCCGAAGCGCGGCTTCAACAACCCCTTCGCCAAGGACTACGCCGAAGTGAACGTGGGCATGGTGCAGAAGTTCATCGACGCGAAGAAGCTCGACGCGAAGAAGGACATCACCGAAGACGTGCTGCGCGAAGCCGGCCTGGTGCGCGGCGGCAAGGATGGCGTCCGTTTGCTGGGCAAGGGCGAATTCTCGGCCAAGGCCAAGTTTGTCGTCACCGGCGCCACCAAGGGCGCGATTGCCGCGGTCGAAAAGGCTGGCGGCAGCGTGGAAGTGGCCGCTCCGGCCCAGCCCGAGGCTGAAAAGAAGGCCGCCCGCCGCGAGGCGAACAAGGCTGCCAAGGCCAAGTAATCGATGAAATGGTGTGCGGGGGGTTCGACAACCGGCCCCCCGCTCCCTATCTATCCGGTCTGAGCCGGGAGGGTCCGGCGCTCAAACATACAGACGCTAGGATTTACCTGAGACAATGGCATCACGCGCCGACAGCATTGCGAGCAATCTGAACCTCGCAAACTTCTCCAAAGCCACCGAGCTGCGCCAGCGTATCTGGTTCACCATCGGTGCGCTGATCGTTTTCCGCTTTCTCAGCTTCGTGCCACTGCCGGGTATCAACCCGCTGGCACTGGCCCAGCTGGCCGAACAGACGCAAGGCGGCATCCTGGACATGTTCAACATGTTCACCGGCGGCAGCCTGGAGCGCATGAGCCTGATCGCGCTGGGCGTGATGCCTTACATTACCGCCTCGATCGTGGTGCAGATGGCATCGGCACTCCATCCGACGCTTGCTGCCCTCAAGAAAGAGGGCACCACCGGGCGCCAGAAGCTTAACCAGTACACCCGCTATGGCACGGTCTTCCTGTGCTCGATCCAGGGCTGGTTTCTGGCTGCGGGCCTTGAAAGCTTCGCCAACTCGGCGGGACTTGCTGCAGTGGTCGATCCCGGCATCATGTTCCGCATTGGCGCGGTTATCAGCCTGGTCGGCGGCACCATGTTCCTGCTGTGGCTGGGTGAACAGATCACCAGCCGGGGGATCGGCAATGGCGTGTCGCTGATCATCATGGCGGGCATTGTCGCCCAGTTCCCGACCTTTATCTCCAACCTGTTCGAGGGTGGCCGCACCGGCTCGATCGCGCCGACGATCATCATTGGTTTCGTCGTGATGGTGGTTGTGCTGATCCTGCTGATCAGCTTCATGGAGCGTGCCCAGCGCCGCCTGCTGATCCAGTATCCCAAGCGCGCAACGCAGCGCGGCATGATGCAGGCCGATAGCTCGCACCTGCCGCTGAAGCTCAACACGGCGGGCGTGATCCCGCCGATCTTCGCCAGCTCGCTGCTGCTGCTGCCGCTGACGATTTCGCAATTCGCCGGAAACTCGATCGACACGTCGAGCACCACTGGCAGCATCATCCAGTCGCTCAACCAGTACCTGCAGCACGGCCAGCCGATCTACATGACGCTCTATGCTGCCGGGATCATGTTCTTCGCATTCTTCTACACTGCGGTTGTGTTCAACCCGGAAGAAACGGCGGAGAACCTGAAGAAGAATGGCGGGTTCATCCCCGGCATCCGTCCGGGCAAGCGCACCGCCGATTATCTCGATTACGTGCTGACCCGCATCACCGTGGTGGGCGCGATCTACCTCACACTGGTCTGCGTGATTCCCGAATACATGATCGCACAGACGGGGATCCCGCTGTTTCTGGGCGGCACCAGCCTGCTGATCGTGGTCAACGTGACCGTGGATACGATCACGCAGGTCCAGTCGCACCTGTTGGCACACCAGTATGGTGACCTTATCAAGAAGGCGAAATTGAAGGGGCGGATGCGCTAAGGCACCGCATCTTTGGCCGGTCAGGTCCTTCGGGGGGTTGAGTAGTCAGATGAACATCATTCTTCTTGGGCCTCCGGGGGCTGGCAAGGGCACACAAAGCGCGCGCTTGGTCGAACACCATGGCATGCGCCAGCTCTCAACCGGCGACATGTTGCGCGCGGCGGTCAAGGCGCAGACGCCGGTGGGCCTCAAGGCCAAGGCGGTGATGGATGCGGGCGAGCTGGTTTCGGACGAAATCGTTTCCGACCTGATCGATGCCGAGCTGGCGGCGATGGACGCCGATACTGGCGCGATCTTCGACGGTTATCCGCGCACTGCGGTGCAGGCGGATATCCTCGATCGCCTGCTCGACAAGCACGGCCGCACGCTCGACTATGTTATCGAGCTGGAAGTGGATGAAGACGCGCTGGTCAAGCGCATCACCGGCCGCTTCAGCTGCGCCAATTGCGGCGCGCTCTATCACGATACGGCCAATCCGCCTGCGCAAGAGGGCGTGTGCGACGCTTGTGGCTCGACCGAGTTCAAGCGTCGGCCGGACGACAATGAGGAAACCGTGCGCACGCGGATGCAGGAATATCGCGCCAAGACCGCGCCGATCTTGCCTGGCTATGAAGCGCGCGGCATCGTGCGCCGGGTCGACGGTATGGCCAGCATCGACGAGGTGACTGCCGCGATCGACTCGATCATCGGCTGACGCTTCGCTCTTTTCCCTTCCGCCCGTTGCGCGTAGAGCCATCGGCAATGGGAGGGTTTTGCGACATGAACAGATTGCTTGCCGTTGCCGCGAGTGCTTGTGCGCTTGTGCTGGCCGTGCCGGTGCAGGCCGAAGTCGTGAAGAGCGATGCTGGTGGCTTTGTCACCCGCGACACGGCGGTGGTCAATGCCACCCCCAAAGAGGTGTGGCTGGCGCTGATCAGCCCGGCCAAATGGTGGAGTTCGGCGCATACCTGGTCGGGCGATTCCGCCAATCTCTCGATCAGGCCCCAGGCCGGCGGTTGTTTCTGCGAGCGCATTCCCGAGGTGCCCGACCCGAAGAAGATCACGCTGGAAGGCAGCGTGGAGCACATGCGCGTGATCCAGGCCTATCCCGAGGTGGCGCTGCGCATGCAGGGCGCACTGGGGCCCTTGCAGAGCGAACCGGTGAACGGCGTGCTGACGATCGCGATAAGCGAGGCTGAGCAGGGTACACGGATCGTGTGGGAATATGTCGTGGGCGGCTACATGCGTTACCCCGTCGACGTAATCGCACCTGCGGTTGACGGTGTGATGAGCCAGCAGCTGGGCGGGCTGGCCAAATTGCTGGGCCGGATCGACGAAGCCCCCGAAGCGGAAGCGGATCAGCCTGCCGCTGGCGACGAGGGCAAAGCGGATGAAGGTGCTGCAAGCGAAGAGGCCGCGGAACCCTCGCTGGAAGAAGCGATCGACGCCATGGGGAGCGGTTAAGCCGGGTTTTTCGCAACCTCCTGCTGCTTGCGTTTTGACCTTCGCGCAAAGCCGGTTATAGTCTTGAAATGGCGAAATCGCAGTCCATATCGGGCTGCGTGTCGCGCTGCGTCTGCTTGGCTGTTGACGTAGCGGGAGAATCGCACTAAGCGCCCCTCACATTCGACATGTTCGAAAACGGTCCGGCAGGCGGCAGCCCGATGCGCGCCAACCGGACTTTTTGCCGTTTGAGCATCCGCTCGCACGGTTTCGGCCATGGCGATTGAAGCGTTGAGATAGGGAAAGGCGGCCAATCCGCTGTGACCCTGTGGAGCATGGAGAAGTAAGTGGCTCGTATTGCCGGGGTCAATATCCCCACCAACAAGCGCGTAATTATCGCGCTCACCTATATCCACGGTATTGGCCGCACCACGGCCATCGAGATTGCCGACAAGCTTGGTATCGATCACACCCGCCGCGTGCAGGACCTCAGCGATGAGGAAGTGCTGCGCATCCGCGAGACGATCGACGCAGAATACACCGTGGAAGGCGACCTGCGTCGCAACACCGCGATGAACATCAAGCGCCTGATGGACCTCAGGTCCTATCGCGGCCTGCGTCATCGCAATGGCTTGCCCGTTCGCGGCCAGCGCACCCACACCAATGCCCGCACCCGCAAGGGCAAGGCAAAGCCCATCGCGGGCAAGAAGAAGTAAGCCGGGCCGGGTCTTCCCGAACCGCTTTTTCCTTCTGACGAGCTAAAGGATATACACGATGGCACGCGAACCAGGCCGCATCCGGCGCCGCGACAAGAAAAACATCACCAGCGGCGTTGCGCATATCAACGCCAGCTTCAACAACACCATGATCACCATCACCGATGCGCAGGGCAATGCGATCAGCTGGTCCAGCGCCGGCATGATGGGCTTCAAGGGCAGCCGCAAGTCGACTCCCTATGCTGCCCAGGTCGCCGCTGACGACGCCGGCAAGAAGGCCGCCGAACACGGCGTGCGCACGCTGGAAGTCGAAGTGAAGGGCCCGGGCTCGGGCCGCGAGAGCGCGCTGCGCGGTCTCGCTGCGGTTGGCTTCAACATCACCTCGATCCGTGATGTGACGCCGATCCCGCACAATGGCGTGCGGCCGTCCAAGCGTCGTCGCGTCTGATCCGTACCTGCCTGGCGGCCGCATCGGCCGCCACCTCTCAACGGACCGGACGCGCCACCAGCGCCCCGGTCCTGTCCGCACTTGAACCCTAGGGGAAATCCATGTCCGTCAACACCAAGAACTGGCAGGAACTTAAGAAGCCCAACGCTCTCGAGATCAAGGAAAGCGGCGACAAGTCCCGCAAGGTGACCTTCGTTGCCGAACCGCTCGAGCGTGGCTTCGGCCTCACGCTTGGCAACGCGCTGCGCCGCGTGCTGCTGAGCTCGCTGCAGGGCGCCGCAATTACCTCGATCAAGATCGAGAACGTGCTGCACGAATTCTCGTCGCTCGCCGGTGTGCGCGAGGACGTGACCGACATCGTCCTGAACGTGAAGCAGATCGCGCTCAAGATGGAAGGCGAAGGCCCCAAGCGGCTCCAGCTTTCCGCCACTGGCCCCGGTGAAGTGAAGGCCGGCGACATCGCCGTCTCGGGCGACATCGAAGTGATGAACAAGGATCTGGTGATCTGCCATCTCGACGAAGGCGCCACGCTGAACATGGAACTGACCGCCGACACCGGCAAGGGCTATTCCCCGGCCGTGTCGAACCGTCCGGTCGATGCGCCGATCGGCCTGATCCCGGTCGACTCGCTCTACTCGCCGGTCCGCCAGGTGAGCTACAAGGTCGAGAACGCCCGCGTCGGGCAAGAGCTTGACTATGACAAGCTGTCGCTGACCGTCGAAACCGATGGCACCGTCACCCCGGAAGATGCCGTGGCCTATGCCGCACGCATCCTGCAGGACCAGCTGACGCTGTTCGTCCACTTCGAAGACGGTATCCCGCAGCCGCAGTCGGCCATGATCGGCCAGGCTGCCGCTCCGCAGGAAGACGACGCCAACCAGCTCAACCGTTACCTCCTCAAGAAGGTGGACGAGCTGGAACTGTCAGTGCGTTCGGCCAACTGCCTCAAGAACGACAACATCATCTACATCGGCGACCTGGTCCAGAAGACCGAAGCCGAGATGCTGCGCACGCCGAATTTCGGCCGCAAGTCGCTCAACGAGATCAAGGAAGTGCTGTCCAGCATGGGCCTGCGCCTGGGCATGGACATCCCCGGTTGGCCGCCTGAGAACATCGAGGAAATGGCCAAGAAGCTCGAACAGGAGCTGCTGGGCTAAACCAATTCACGTCATTCCCGCGAATGCGGGAATCCATTTGTAGGCTTGGTGGCTTCGCACTGGATCCCCGCTTTCGCGGGGGTGACGAAATCGGGGAAGGTCGAACCCTTTTCGACCAGTACCGGGCTACCTCACACGGGCCCCTTACAAACGAAGGAAGAATACAATGCGTCACGGTATCAAACAGCGTAAGCTTGGCCGCAAGACCGGCCACCGCCACGCCCTGCTGCGCAACCTCGCAGCGGCGCTGGTGAAGCACGAGCAGATCCAGACCACGGTCCCCAAGGCCAAGGAACTGCGCCCCTATGTCGAAAAGCTGATCACGTTGGCAAAGCGTGGCGGCCTGTCGAACCGCCGCCTGGCGATGAGCCGCCTGGGTGACGAAACCCAGCTGAAGAAGCTGTTCGACGTTCTGGCCGAGCGCTATTCGGATCGCGACGGCGGCTACACCCGCATCATCAAGGCCGGTATCCGCGCTTCGGACGCCGCCCCGATGGCGATCATCGAATTCGTTGACCGCGACACCGACGCCAAGGGCCAGGATTCGGGCCCGGTCATGAACGAAGACGAATTCGAAGACGCGTAAGCGGCTCTTCGTTTGAACCGTCAAAGGGGCCGGGGAGCAATCCGCCGGCCCTTTTCTTTTGCGCATCGCCGATTAGTGTCGCGCGCATGATCCGCATGTCTCTGGCAGCGACAGCGCTGCACGCCGTTTGCCTTTGGGCCGTCCCCGCCACCGCCCAATCCGCGCAGGATGCACTCGATACCCGTTACGACCGCGCGCTTGCGGCAGGGTACAAGGCGCTGATGCTGTGCAGCGCGATTGCCAATACTGAACGCAACGCGGGAGTGCTTACTCGCACGCCAGAAAGCGTGCATCAGTGGGAGCTGACGGGCATCTATCCCTCGCTTGATCCGATCATACGCGACCTGCCCTATGAGATTGTACGCGCAGCCGATGGTCGTGTGAACCATGTCGAAGTGCAGTGGGTTGCCGATATGCCCCCGCGCTACGCGCGCCATGATATCGGCGAGGGGTGCAAGGTATTGCCGATAGGCTCTCCCGAACCCTCCTTGTCTCGTTGGGACATGAACCTGTTTGAACGGCCATATACCAATATGCATTCGGCAGTCGGGGGGGCACTCTACGATGCCGGGCGCGCGGCCTTTACTGAGAATTACGGAGAAGGCACCCGCACCAGCGCTGTGATCGTTGTGAAAGATGGACGAACAAGTGTTGCCGACTTCGCGGAAGATCGTCGCGGCGAACCCCAGCGCACATGGTCGGTTGCCAAGAGCATCGCGGCCACGCTGGTTGGGGCAGCGGTCTATCGCGGCGAAGCGGATGTCAACGCTTCAGCCGGATTGGGCGCAGACGAGAACGACCCGCGCCGCGCGATCACCATCGACCATGCCTTGCGCATGGCATCTGGCCGCTATTCGGACACGCCGGGCAACCGCACCGATCCGCTCTATTGGGGCGGGGCGACGGTGGACGAGCGTGCACAAAACTGGCCGCTGATCCACAAGCCGGGCACGGTATATCGCTACGCCAACAATGATACGCTGGCCGCCGTGCAAGCAATCGAAGCCACATTCGTGGGCCATCCACTGGCGGAATTCTTCGCCAAGATCGGCATGCATCACACCGTGGCCGAGACCGACTGGCAAGGTAACAATGTGCTCTCAAGCCAGGTCTGGGCCACCGCCGAAGATCTTGCCAAGCTGGGCCAGCTTTACCTTGACGATGGGGTCCTTCCCAATGGCGAGCGCATCCTGCCTGAAGGCTGGGTCGAGTATGTCACAACCCCCTCCGGCCCGCAGCCCGCCACCGGCACCTTCGGTTACGGGGCCGGGTTCTGGCTGCTGAACAAGGAGGACGGCGTGCCGACGGACACCTTCGCGGCGATTGGCAACCGCGGGCAATATGTGGTGATCGTGCCGAGCCGCAATGTGGTGATCGTCCGGCGCGGCGAGGATCCGGCCGGTGCGCGCTTCGATATCGTGACATTTACGCGCGATGTGCTTGCCGCGCTCGACAAGTGACGCCAGATTAAGGCGGATGATCCTGCGTGCCGCACTCTTGCCAGCTCTGCTTGCGTTCTGCGCCGCGCCGCTGGCCGCCGATACGCTGGCTGCGCCCGAATATCCGGAAACCCATGCGCAGGATTTGAGCGAGACGATTTTCGGCGAAGAGATCGCCGATCCCTATCGCTGGCTGGAAAACGACGTGCGCAGCGATCCCGAAGTGGCCAAATGGGTCGACCGCCAGAACCAGGTCACCGATGCATTCCTGGGCCAGCTCGATTCCCGCGAGTGGTTTCGCCAGCGGATAGCGAGCCTGCAGGATTTCGAGCGCTTCGGCATTCCCCGCAAGGCGGGCGAGAACTATTTCTACACGCGCAATTCCGGGCTGCAGAACCAGTCGGTGCTCTACGTACAGAATGGGCTGGAGGGGCAGCGGCGGCCATTGCTCGATCCCAACAGCTGGGCGGGCGACGGCGCAACCGCGCTGGCCGAGTGGGAGCCGTCACCCGATGGCAGACTGCTCGCCTATAGCGTGCAGGACGGCGGGACCGACTGGCGCATCATCCGGGTGATCGATGTCGCGACCGGGCAGCAGTTGGGTGACGAGATCCGCTGGGCCAAGTTCACCAATATCGCCTGGGTCGGCAACGAGGGTTTCCTCTATTCGCGCTTTCCCGCGCCGCAGGATGGCCAGGACTACCAGGCGGTGAATTACAACCACGCGCTCTATTTCCATGCTATCGGCCAGTCGCAGGCACAGGACCGGCTGATCTTCGCAACTCCTGACCGGCCGCAGCTCGATCACGTGGCGCGCACCACGCATGACGGACGCTGGGCGGTGATCTCCAGCTTTGCCGGCACCGACGACCTGTTCGAGATCACGCTGATCGATCTCAAACAGCGGGGCCGCAACCGCTGGAAGACGAAGACGCTGGTCCCCGGTTTCGAAAACAGCTGGAAGCTGATCGAGATCGCTCGACGGCGTGCTCTATTTCACCACCAACGCCGGCGCGGCGAAATATCGCATCGTCGCAGTCGATCCCACCGAGCGGCGCCTGCGCTGGCGGCTGGTCGTGCCGGAAGCGGATGACCCGATTTCAGGCGCATCAATCGTCGGCAAGCGGCTGGTGGTCGAATATTTGCGCGATGCGGCAAGCCATGCTGTGCTGTTCGACTTGCTGGGCAAGCCGGTTGGCGCAATCGAGATGGCGGGGCTGGGCACGGCGAGCGGGTTTCGCGGCGCGCCCGGCAATCCCGAGTCATTCTATAGCTACACCAGCTTCAATCGCCCGCCGTCGATCTATCGCCTGAACATCGAAACCGGGGAAACTGCGCCCTTTGCCCAGCCGGCGCTCAATTTCGATCCGGATGCCTATGTCGTGGAGCAGAAGTTCTATCCTTCCAAGGATGGCACGCGGGTGCCGATCTTCATCGTGCGCAAGAAGGCCCTGGCTGACAGCAATACGCCCGCACCCACGTTGCTGTTCGGCTATGGCGGGTTCAACCGCTCGTTGACCCCTGAATTTCGCCCGGATCGCATGGCCTGGCTGGAAGCGGGCGGCGTGTTCGCGCTCGCGAACCTGCGCGGAGGGGGCGAATACGGCAAGGCCTGGCATGACGCCGGGCGCCGCCAGAACAAGCAGAACGTGTTCGACGATTTCATCGCGGCGGGCGAATTCCTGAAGACCAACCGCTATGCCACGCCCGACGGGCTGGCGATCCAGGGCGGCTCCAACGGCGGTTTGCTGGTCGCCGCTGTAACCAACCAGCGCCCCGACCTGTTCAGCGCAGTACTCGCGCGGGTCGGAGTGATGGACATGTTGCGCTTCGACCGGTTCACCGCCGGGCGGTATTGGGTCGATGAATTCGGCTCGCCCGAGCGCGAAGACGACTTCCAGGTCCTGCGCGCCTATTCGCCCTATCACAACATCCGCAGCGGGGCGGAATATCCGGCGGTGCTGGTAACCACCGCCGATACCGACGACCGTGTGGTGCCGGCGCACAGCTTCAAATACGCCGCCGCGCTGCAAGCGGCGAAGCTGGGCCGCAAGCCGAAGCTGATCCGGATCGAAACGCGCGCAGGGCACGGCTCGGGCAAGCCGACCGACAAGGCGATCGCCGAAAGTGCCGACGCGCTGGCGTTCCTGGCGCAGTTTACCGGCCTCGATCCTGTTCAGGAAAAATAGTTCTTAACTGAACAAATCCTGTCAGTGCGATTCAGCGAGGCTCCAGTGCGAATCGCGTAGCTGTCTCTTCACAGCCGGGGCAATCCCGCCACGGCCCAGATGAGGAGACCCTCAAATGAGCAAGACAACCAGCATGTTTGCGAAGGGTGGGATCGCAACCGCAGCGGTGGGCGCGATGGCCCTGGCCGGCGCAACTCCGGTGCAGGCCCGCGATCGTGACGGAATCGATGCAGGCGATGTGATCGCCGGCGCGCTGATCATCGGCGGGATCGCCGCCGTGGCCAGCGCTGCCAGCAAGGATCGCTACCGCGACGGTTATCGCTATCACGACAACCGCTATGGCCATGGCAATTCCTATTCGGCGGTCGAGAAGTGCGTGCGCGCTGTCGAGCGCGATGCCCGCCGGGCCGGGTTCAGGCGCGCGCGGGTGACCGACATCCGCGATGTCGATCGCGAAGGGCGCGGCTGGGAAGTTTCCGGACGCCTGGTGGTCGAGGATGGCCGTGGCTGGGGCTATCGTGATCGCTATCGCGATCGGGATGACTATCGCTATCGCGGGGATTATCGCCACCGGATAAACTATGATGACCGGCGCGGCCATTATCGCGATCGTGATTTTGACCGCGGCAAGTTCACTTGCGAAATCCGCCGCGGGCGCGTGGTCGATATCGATTACAGCGGCATTCGCGGGCTCGACTAACCACGTGAATCCATGAGACGGGCGGTTCAGGCTTGCGTAAGCCTGGACCGCCTAATTTTGCCGTTAGTACTTGAGCGGTGGTGGCGCTCGCAAACAGGAGGGACCGGATGGCCCAGCTTAACCGTTTTGCCGCGCTCAGCGGCGCGCTTGCCGCCCTGTCGATGGCGGCTACCCCTTCGGCTGCGGCCGAACTCCCCAAGGCTTCGCCGGTTGCGGCCTCCGCCATTCCGGCTCCGCAAGTGTTCGATGCGGATTCGCTGAAGGCAGAGCGGCACCGCTATTGGCGCTATCGCGGCCATCGCCACCGGGTCGATGCCGGGGATGTGCTGGCCGGCGTGCTCATCATCGGCGGGATCGCCGCGATTGCCAATGCGGCGTCGAATTCGAACCGTGATCGCCGCTATCGCGAGCGCGACGTGCGCTATCGCGACTATCGCGATGATCGCCCGGTCACCCGCCGCTCCAACAGCGGCCGCGGGATCGACGGCGCCGTTGACCGGTGCCTGGCGGAAATCGAGCGCGACGTGCGCGTAGAAAGCGTCGACAGTGTGGACCGCACGGGTGAGGGCTGGCGCGTGACCGGCACGATCTTCAACGGTGATCGCTTCACCTGCCGCATCGGTGAGGACGGGCGGGTCGATGACGTCGACTTCGCTGGTGGGCTGGCTGCGGCGGCCCCGGCCGAGGATCGCCAGCACAGCGATGACCGTTACCGTGCCGCCTGGGCGCAGGTCGATCGCAGCGCACCCGCTGCAACAGACAGTGCGGAAAAGCTTCCAGCCTATCCCGGCGGCCCGGTTGATGGCGATGTCGAAACCGACGCAGCGGATGATCGCTACGTCATGGCACCGACCGGCTGAACCGCTTGATCAGCGAGGCGCGCTGTCTTCCTCATGGTAGGAAGGCAGCGCGATTTGCCAACGGATCGCGGCGCTCCTCAGCGCAAATCCCGCCAGCCAGGCGGCACCCCACACCAGCGGGTTGGCCAGGCCCAGCACCATGCCGCCAACCGTCAAAACCGACGTGACCGCAGCCGCGGTGACATATAGTTCGGGCCGCATGATGATCGACGGGCGCCCGGCCACCACATCGCGGATGATCCCGCCGACACAGCCGGTGATGACGCCCATCAGCGCGGCGGGCACCGGCGGAATGCCATAGCTCAAGGCCTTGGCACTGCCGAGCACGGCATAAGCGGCAAGCCCCGCGCCGTCGGCATAGTCGAGAAACTTGCCCTCCCACCAGCGGGTGGGGGTGAACCATGCGATCAGCGCAGTGCCCAGGCACACCGGGGCCACCCACGGATCGGTCATCCAGAACACCGGCGCGTCGATCAGCAAATCGCGAACGGTGCCGCCACCCACGCCCGTCACCAGCGCAAAGAATGCCATGGTCACGAAAGTCTGGCGCAGTTTGGCGGCCAGCAGCGCGCCGGTGAGCGCGAAGATCGCCAGCCCGAGGATGTCCAGCACATCGAGGACGGGGGTCAGGACCTCCGCCCCGTTCATTGCGCTGTGATCCGCGCCTTGCGCCGCCGGAACATCAGGACGCAGCCCAGCAGCGCGCCGATCACGCCCAGCAGCGCAAACAGGATCAGCACCGGATGGCTGGTGTCTTCACGCGTCTGCAAATCCATGATGTGGAGGCCCCACATGAAATCGAACGCGCGCCACCAGCGGGTGCGCACCGCTTCGATCTGGCCGCTGTCGCGCCCGACATAGACATGCGTGCCATCCTCCAGCACGACTTGCCAGACCGGCATCTCGCGGCGGAAATCGAACGGCACCTCGGCCGGTTCGAACGCGGTGACGCTGCGCACTTCGTCGCCGCCCGTTATTTGCGCGGCGACCAGCGTGCGGGCATCGCTGGCGGTGAGTGCGGGCAGCTGCGCGCCGCTGAGCATGTCGACCCGGCGTATGCTGCCGTCCATGCCGGTCAGGATCGCCACTGCGCGCCCTTCCTGCATCACCGCGCGCATCTCGCGGATCGGAAATTCGGCACTGGCCAGCGTGCTGCCGGGCAGTACCAGCGGCTGTTCAGGCTGTTCGATCCGCAGATGGTTGCCGCGCACTTCCTCGATCGGGCGCGAGACCATGAACAGGCCGGTCACCAGCCACATCAGGATCGGGAAACCCACCAGCCAGCCAAGCCAGATGTGCCATTTGGCAAAGCGTTGCATCAGGGGTTTGGCCATGGCTCAGCCGTTGACGATCGCGTCGATTTCACGCGCTGCGGCGATACAGTCGAGATCCGCCAGATGCGGCCCGATCACCTGCACACCGCAGGGCAGTTCGACGCCGTCGATCGTGCTCCCGCCGATGGGCAGCACGGTGGAGGGCAGGTCAGGGAAGGTCGCCAGGCCCGCCCAGGCGAGCCCGGTCGCGCCTTTCACATCTTCCCCGTCTATCGTCAGCGTTCCCTTGAACACCGAAGTTTCGCTATGCGGCACGGCCAGCACCGGGGCGGGCGGGGCGAGCACGAAATCGATCTCGGCAAACAGCAACTCCCACGCGCGCTGGTTTTGTGCTTGCTTGTCGAGCAGGTCGAACCAGTCGGTGGCGGTGGCGCGCGTGCCATTGGGGGAGGGGGCGCCGCGTGCCATCGAGGTGTTCATCAACCTGAGGTAATCGGCATGTTGCGCTGCGAGATCGGGCAAGTGGGCGCTGCTGCGCAGCACTTGCACGCCCGCCGCTTCCAGCGCGCCAAGCGCGGCCTCGATCGGTGCGCGCACGCTGGCATCGGGCGAACTGACCGGATGATCGAGCAGTGCCAGCACGCGGCACTGCTTCAGCGGTTTTCCGCTGACGGCCAGCGGATGGCGCGCTGCGATCTTCAGCAGTGCGGCGAGGTCATCGGCATTGCGCGCAAAGGGCCCGGCGACCGAGAGCGCCCCATCATGCGCAATCGATTGGGCGCGCGGGGACTGGTGCCCGCGCTTGCTGACTACGCCCCAGGTCGTGCGGTGCCCCCATACGCCGCAGAAATGCGCCGGTACGCGGATCGAACTGCCGACATCGGTGCCGAACTCGCCCGGTACCATGCCGCTGGCGACCGCTGCCGCCGATCCGCCCGAGGATCCGCCAGGCGAACGCGCATGGTCGTGAGGGTTGTTGGTGCGGCCATAGACCGCATTGAAGCTCTGCCAGTCGGTCAGGTCTTCGGGCACATTGGTCTTGCCCACGATCACTGCGCCGGCCGCCTTCAGCCGGGCGACCACTTCCGAATCCTCGGCCGCGATATGATCGGCGCAATCGGCATAGCCATAGGTGGTGGGCAGGCCGGCCACGTCGAAGCTTTCCTTCACCGTCATCGGCACGCCGAACAGCGGCTGGTCGGCGCGGGGCCCGGCCTTATCCATCGCCTTGGCGGTGGCAATGGCCCGCTCAAAATCGCACACCGCAACGGCGTTTACATGCACGTCGAGATGTTCGATCCGGGCGATGGCGTCTTCCACCGCCTCATGCGCGCTCATCTCGCCTGCGCGGATCGCAGCGGCGATCTCCAGTACGCCCGGTTTTTCAGTCAGTTTCGGATAGGCCAAAGAATGCTCCCCTCAGGGCCCGTCATAATTCGAGCCTGCGGGACAAGTAAATCGCGATTTGTGCGGGTGTGGTGACAATCGGGCGCTGCAGGGCTAGGTCTGGCCGCATCTTCCCGGACTTCGAGGTTCCCCATGCGTCTTGCCCTTCTCCCGCTGTTGCTTGCAACCAGTGCCTGCGTTTCCGGCGTTGCGGAAGCGCCGCCGGTGGCGGTGACGGCGCCTGCCGAGCCGGACTATGACCTGCGGACGCAGATGGCCAAGCTGGCGGTGGTCGATATGGCGCCCGACACCAGCTATCTCTCGGCCGAGGAACGCCAGGTCGTGAACCTGCTGATCGAAGCTTCGGGCTATATGAGCGAGATCTACAAGCGCCAGCGGCTCGCCGATTATGACCGCGCGCGCGGCGCGGTGGCGATGAACCGGCGCGCCGATCGCGACCTGTTGCTGACCATGTTTGATCGCAATTTCGGACCGTGGGACGAGCTGGCCGAGCTGCATCCGTTCTGGGGCACCGAGCCGATGCCCGAAGGCGCGGGCTTCTATCCCGCCGACCTGACCCGTGAGGAATTCGATGCCTATCTGGCCGCGCATCCGGACGAGGCGGCGGCGCTGACCAGCGATTACACGGTAGTCCGCCGTGAAGGAAATCGGCTGGTCGCGGTGCCATATTCCAAGGCGTATGCCGAATGGCTCGTGCCGGCTGCCGCGCTGTTGGAGCGGGCCTCGCAAGTGACCACCAACCCCAGCTTGAAGAAATTCCTGTCACTGCGCGCCAAGGCCTTCCTCTCTGACGATTATTTCGAAAGCGAGCTGGCCTGGATGGATCTGGAAGGCACGCCCATCGAAGTCGCGATCGGGCCCTACGAAGTCTATACCGACCGGCTTTACGGCAAGAAGACCGCGTTCGAGAGCTTCGTGACGCTCAAGGACCCCGAAGCCTCCGCCGCGCTCGATAAATACAAGGGATACCTCCGCGACATGGAGGCAAACCTGCCCATTCCTGACGAGCACAAGAATTTCCAGCGCGGCTTTGCCAGCCCGATTGCGGTGGCGGACCAGATCCAGGGCGGCGGCGACAATGTTCCCGGCGTCCAGACCATCGCTTTCAACCTCCCCAATGAAGAGCGCGTTCGCGAGGCCAAGGGCGCGAAGAAGGTGATCCTGTCGAACGTGCTGGGCGCGAAATATGACCGCATCCTCGCGCCGATCGGGCGGCTGGTGCTGAGCGAGCGCCAAGCGCCGCTGGTGGTGAAGAAATACATGCAGCTGGAAACGCTGTTCCACGAGCTGTCGCACAGCCTTGGGCCGGGCACGATCGTGAAAGACGGGCGCACCACCACCGTCAACGCCGAGCTGAAGGACCGCTATTCCGCGCTTGAAGAGGCCAAGGCGGATGTGATGGGCGTGTGGAACATCGTCTTCATGATGGAGAAGGGCGAGTTGCCCATCGCCGAGAAAGACCAGCTGTGGCCGACCTATTTCGCCGGCATCTTTCGCTCGGTGCGGTTCGGGGTGACCGATGCGCATGGCGAAGGTGCCGCGCTGCAATATGGCTATCTCAAGGAGAAAGGCGCGTTCCGTTGGGATGCCGCGCAAAGCCATTACGTGATCGACCCTGCGAAGATGGAGGCGGGCCTCAAGGCCTTGCTGCATGACCAGCTTATGCTGCAGGCGCTGGGCGATTATGAAGGAACCAAGGCATTCTTCGATCGCTACGCCCATCTTGACGAGCATGCCGAAGCGGCGATTGCGGCGATGGAGGAAATCCCGGTCGATATCCTGCCGGTCTATCCCAAGGGCGTGTGAGCGGCCCGGGCGGGTTTTGCGACCAGTCCCAGCGCCAATGCATAACCCAGGATCGGCGCGGCGCCGTATCCGATCAGCGGGGTGGGGTAATTCGACAGCAGCGCCATCAGCATGAAGCCGCCGAGCGTGCCCGCCAGCGCGAAACACTCTGCGGTCGGCATCGGCACCGCCTTGAGGATCAGCAGGAAACAGGCCAGCCAGGCGAACAGCAAGCCGAGCGCCATAAGCGGCTGGACTCGGGCCGCATCGACCAGGACGCGCTCGACAAAAGGCTGTGCAGGCAATTCACCATGCATCGCCGCGATCAGGCTGGCGACAAAGGCGATTACCGCCACCACGCCGGGCTTCCAGCTCGGCTTGGCGAAATAGAGCCCCGCACTGGCGCCCAGCACCGCGAAACCCAGCGCGGCATCGGGCTGGACCAGTGCGGCGAAGGCCGCAGCGAGCAGGATTGGCGGCGCATAGTCGGGCTCGCGCGCGGCGAGTACGGCGATCGTTGGCAGCGCCAGCATCCCGGCATGGAGCTGGAACGGGCCAAGCGGCAGCCAGCGCGCAATCCCGTTCAGCTCGGGCCCGGTCGCCAGCGGCACGAACAGCAGTACCAGAAGGGTGACGATCATTATGCGCTGGAGCCTTCGCCCTGAAAGAGCGGTGAGCAATGCGGCAAGCGCCAGCCCTGCGATCAGCGCGCCTGAATTGATCGCCAGATAGTGCACCGGCGCCCCGGCGTAGGCCATCCACGCCAGCCCGGCCAGCACCGGCAAGGCCAGCGCGAGCAGTGCGGACAGTCGCTCATTCAGCCGCTGCCGCACCTGCGTCGCGCCGGATCAGATATGGATCGGTTTGCCCCGCACGCCCATGGCCGCTTCCTTCATCGCTTCGGCATGGGTCGGGTGCGCGTGGCAGGTGTAGGCGATGTCCTCGGATGTGGCGCCGAATTCCATCGCCACCGCCGCTTCGGCGATCATCGTCCCGGCAACGCTGGCAATCGCCCAGACGCCGAGCACGCGATCGGTCTCTGCATCCGCGATCACCTTCACGAAGCCATCAGGCTCGTGATTGGTCTTGGCGCGGCTGTTGGCCATCATCGGGAACTTGCTGGTCTTGATCGAGCCGCGCTCTTTCGCTTGTTCCTCGGTCAGGCCCACGCCGGCAATCTCCGGCCAGGTGTAGACCACGCTGGGGATGACATCGTGATTCACGATGCCGGTTTCGCCGGCGATATTCTCGGCCACGGCAATGCCTTCGTCCTCGGCCTTGTGCGCCAGCATCGGGCCGGGGATCACGTCGCCGATCGCCCAGACACTATCGACCTTGGTGCGGAAATCGTGGTCGGTTTCGATCTGGCCGCGCTGGTTGGTTTCAAGGCCGATGTTCTCAAGGCCTAGCCCGTCGGTGTTGGGTTTGCGTCCGATCGACACCAGCACGCAATCGGCCTCCAGCGTTTCGCTGGCGCCGCCTGCGGCAGGTTCCAGCGTCAGCGTGGCCTTCTTGCCCTTCACGGTCACACCGGTGACCTTGGTCGAAAGCTTGAAGGTGATCCCTTGCTTCTTGAAGATCTTGTTGGCTTCCTTGCGCACGTCGCCGTCCATGCCGGGCAGGATCTGGTCGAGGAATTCGACACAGATGACTTCCGCGCCAAGCCGCCGCCAGACCGAGCCGAGCTCCAGCCCGATCACGCCGCCGCCGATCACGACCATTTTCTTGGGCACGGATTTCAGCTCGAGCGCACCGGTTGAATCGACCACCACGCCCTTGGCATTGTCGATCTCGACGCCGGGCAGCGGAGTGACCGAGGAGCCGGTCGCGATCACGATATCCTTCGCGGTGACGGTTTCGCCCCCCACCTTGACAGTGTGCGCGTCAACGAAGCTGGCGTAGCCCTTCTTCCAGTCGACCTTGTTCTTCTTGAACAGGAATTCGATGCCCTTGGTCAGGCCATCGACCGCGTCGATCCGCTGGGCGTGCATCTTTTCGAGGTTGAGCTTGGGCTTCACTTCCACGCCCATGCTTTCCATCGTGCCATTGGCGGCCGCGTCGAAAAACTCCGAAGCGTGCAGCATCGCCTTCGAGGGGATGCAGCCGACGTTGAGGCAGGTCCCGCCCAGCGTTGCGCGGCCTTCGGCACAGGCAGTCTTGAGGCCCAGCTGCGCCGCGCGGATCGCGGCGACATAGCCGCCGGGTCCGGCACCGATGACAAGGACGTCGTAGTCGTATTCAGCCATATTTCGTCTCACGTCATCCCCGCGCACGCGGGGATCCAGTTTGCACCCTCCGCCGGTGGATTCCCGCGTTCGCGGGAACGACGAAGGATGGTAGGGGGATATCACAAATCGATCAGCATCCGCGTGGGATCTTCGATCGCTTCCTTGATGATCTTCAGCGCGGTCACGGCCTCTCGCCCGTCGATCAGGCGGTGGTCATAGCTGAGCGCGATATACATCATCGGGCGGATCACGATCTGTCCATCGACCACCACCGGGCGATCCTCGATCCGGTGCAGGCCCAGCACGGCCGACTGCGGCGGGTTGATGATCGGGGTCGACATCAGCGATCCGAACACGCCGCCGTTACTTATGGTGAAGGTGCCGCCGCTCATGTCTTCCATAGTCAGCGTGCCTTCCTTGGCGCGCTGGCCGAAATCGGCGATATCCTTCTCGATCCGCGCGAAGCTCTTCTTGTCGGCATCGCGCACCACCGGCACGACCAGGCCGTTCGGGGCGGAAACCGCTACCGAAATGTCGACATAGTCGTGATAGACGATCTCGTCGCCTTCGATATAAGCGTTGACCGCGGGCACATCCTTCAGCGCCAGGCACGCGGCCTTGGCGAAGAAGCCCATGAAGCCGAGCCGCACATCGTGCTTCTTGGCGAACAGGTCCTTGTACTTGTTGCGCGCCTCGATCACCGCCGACATGTCGACATCGTTGAAGGTGGTGAGCAGCGCGGCATTGTCCTGCGCGCTCTTGAGCCGCTTGGCGATGGTCTGGCGCATCCGCGTCATCTTGACGCGCTCGCTGTTGCGGCCCGCACCAGTCGATGCAGCTGCGGGTGTCGGGGCCGGTGCGGGCGAGGGGGCGGGTGCGCCCGATTCCTTCGCTTTGGCGGCTGCCAGAACGTCTTCCTTGGTCAGGCGTCCGTCCTTGCCGGTGCCCTTGATCGTAGTCGGATCGACCCCGTGTTCCAGCACGGCGCGGCGCACTGCAGGCGACATCGTGACCGCGTCGCCAGCCGGTGCTGCCTCTTCCTTGGCGGCAGGGGCGGGCGCAGGTTCCTTCGCGGCCGCGGGCTTGCTTGCGGCGGCACCGCCGCTGCCTTCCTCGATTACCGCGATCACTGCGCCGACTTCGACCGTGTCGCCTACGGCAACCACGTGTTCGCCCATCACGCCGGCAACGGGCGAGGGCACGTCGACCGCGACCTTGTCGGTTTCGAGGCTGGCGATCGGCTCGTCCGCCGCAACCGCGTCACCGGGCTGCTTGAGCCATTCGCCGACAGTCGCTTCGCTGACCGATTCACCCAGGGTGGGAACTTTGACTTCAGTGGCCATGTATTTGTTTCCTTAGGCCTTCTTTTTGGAGGACTTGGTGGAATTGGGAGCGCTGCCGAGGCCAAGTGCTTCGGCGATCAGCCTTTCTTGCTGTTCCTGGTGGCGGCTGGCGAGGCCGGTCGCCGGCGAAGCCGAAGCGTCGCGCCCGGCATAGCGCGGCCGCATGCCGTCATGCCCGGCATTGCTCAGCGCTTCCTCGATCTGGCTTTCGACGAAGAACCACGCACCATTGTTCTTGGGTTCTTCCTGGCACCAGATGACCTCTTCGAGTTTGCTCATCCGCTTCAGCCGGGCGCTCAGTGCTTCTCCGGGGAAGGGATAGAGCTGTTCGATCCGTACGATCGACACGTCCTTCAGCCCTTCCTCGTCGCGCTTGTCCATCAGGTCATAGGCGACCTTGCCGCTGCACAGCACCAGGCGGCGCACCTTCTTGTCATCGATCGCCGTCATGTCGGACTTGATCCGCATGAAGTGCTGCTCGCCCATGAATTCCGATGCGCTGCTCTTGGCCTTGGGATGGCGCAGCAGGCTCTTGGGCGTCATGATGATCAGCGGCTTGCGGAACGGGCGCAGCATCTGGCGGCGAAGGACGTGGAAGTAGTTCGCCGGTGTGGTGATGTTGCAGACCTGGATATTGTCGTTCGCGCACAACTGCAGGAAGCGTTCGAGCCGCGCCGAGCTGTGCTCTGGCCCCTGGCCCTCGTAGCCATGCGGCAGCAGCATCACCAGGCCGTTGGCGCGCAGCCATTTGGCTTCGCCGCTGGCGACGAACTGGTCGATCATGATCTGCGCGCCATTGGCGAAGTCGCCAAACTGCGCTTCCCACAGTACCAGCGTCTTGGGATCGGCCATGGCAAAGCCATATTCGAAGCCGAGCACGCCATATTCGCTGAGCGGGCTGTCATAGACCTCGAACTTGCCGTGCGGCAGCGTGGTGAGCGGGATGTATTTGCGCTCGGTCTTCTGGTCGACCCACACCGCATGGCGCTGGCTGAAGGTGCCGCGGCCCGAATCCTGCCCTGACAGGCGCACGCCGAAGCCTTCGGTCACCAGGCTGCCGAAGGCGAGCGCCTCGGCGGTGGCCCAGTCAAACCCGTCACCCTGCTTGAACATGTCAGCACGACCTTCGATCACGCGGCGCAGTGTCTTGTGCGCTTCCAGATCGTCAGGGACGGTGGTCAGCGTGCGGCCCAGGCTGTCGAACAGCTTCTTTTCGATCGCGGTTTCGATATTGCGCCGCGCGCCTTCCGGATCGACCGGCTTGTTGAGGCCCGCCCAGCGCCCACCGAACCAGTCCGCCTCATTCGGTTTATAGCTCTTGGCAGCTTCGAATTCCTCGTCCAGCTGGGCGATGAATTCCTCGCGCAGTTGCGGCGCATAGCCCTTCTGGATCACGCCTTCCTCGATCAGCCGGTCAGCATAGAGCACGCTCACCTTGGGGTGCTGGCGGATCGCGTCATACATCAGCGGCTGGGTGAACTTGGGCTCGTCGCCTTCATTGTGGCCGAACCGGCGATAGCACCACATGTCGATCACGATGTCGCGGCCGAAGGTCTGGCGGTAATCGACCGCCAGCTTGCAGGCAAAGGTCACCGCTTCGGGATCGTCGCCATTGACGTGCAGGATCGGCGCCATCACGCCCTTGGCCACGTCACTGGGATAGGGCGACCCGCGCGAGAACTTGGGCGCGGTGGTAAAACCGATCTGGTTGTTGATGATGAAGTGCAGGCAGCCGCCGGTGTTGTAGCCGGGCACGCCTGACATGCCGAGGCATTCCCACACCACGCCCTGGCCGGCAAAGGCGGCATCGCCGTGGATCAGCACCGGCAGCACCTGCTCGTGCTTCTTCAAGTCGTCGCGGATCGCCTGTTGCGCCCGCGCCTTGCCCAGCACCACCGGATCGACCGCTTCGAGGTGCGAGGGGTTGGGCACCAGGCTCATATGCACTTCGATCCCGTCGAATTCACGGTCGGTGCTGGTGCCGAGGTGGTACTTCACATCGCCCGAACCGCCCACTTCGTCAGGCTGGGCGCTGCCGCCGGAGAATTCGTGGAAGATCACCTTGTAGGGCTTGCCCATGACGTTCGCGAGCACGTTCAGGCGGCCACGATGGGCCATGCCGTAGATGATCTCGCGCACGCCATTGGCGCCGCCATATTTGATCACCGCTTCGAGCGCGGGGATCATCGATTCCCCGCCGTCGAGCCCGAAGCGCTTGGTGCCGACATATTTCTTGGCGAGGAATTCCTCATATTGCTCGCCACGGATCACCGCGCCCAGGATCGCGCGCTTGCCTTCGGGGGTGAACTGGATCGTTTCGCCCGGGCGTTCGAACTTGTCCTGCAGGAAGCGCCGCTCTTCCGTGTCGGCGATGTGCATGTATTCGAGGCCAACCTTGCCGCAATAGGTCGCACGCAAGGCCTGGTAGAGCTCGCCCACCGTGGTCCATTCAAGGCCCAGCACCCCGCCGACGTAAACCTCGGTCGATTCCTGGTTGGCAAAGCCGTGGAATTCCAGTGTGAGGTCCTGCGGGTCTTCGCGCATGTGCAGGCCCAGCGGATCGAGATCGGCTGCCATATGCCCGCGCACACGGTAGAGCCGCACCAGCATCATCGCCTTGATCGAATTGGCGGCGGCCTGTTCGATCGACTTCGCATCGACCGGCTTGCCGGCCTTGGCGGCGGCTTCCTTGACGGCGGCCTTCAGCTGCGTGGGATCGAGCGCGGAAGTGAGGTCCGCGCCCGCATCCGCGACCGTTTCCAGCCAGCGCGGATTGCCCCAGCTGGGGCCGGGTTGCGGGCCGTCCTGGTCGCCCAGTTCGGGGAGGAAGGTGTGGCTTTCGTTACCCATTACAATTCTCCGGGGAGGAGGAGGCGTGTCAGGCGAGTTCCTTCAACAGCGCGTCAAGCGTGGTGCCGAGTTCTGAAGGCGAGGGCGAAACGCGGATGCCTGCGCTTTCCATCGCCGCGATCTTGTCTTCCGCGCCGCCCTGGCCGCCCGAGACGATTGCGCCCGCGTGGCCCATGCGGCGGCCCGGAGGGGCGGTGCGGCCGGCGATGAAGCCGACCATCGGCTTCTTGCGGCCTTTCTTCGCCTGTTCCTTGATGAATTCGGCGGCTTCTTCCTCGGCGCTGCCACCGATTTCGCCGATCATGATGATAGACTTGGTTTCGTCGTCGGAAAGGAACATGTCGAGCACGTCGATGAAATTGGTGCCGTTGACCGGGTCACCGCCGATGCCGACCGCGGTAGTCTGGCCCAGGCCCACCATGGTGGTCTGGTGCACGGCTTCATAGGTTAGCGTGCCCGAACGCGAAACGACACCGACGCTGCCCTTCTTGAAGATCGAACCGGGCATGATGCCGATCTTGCATTCGCCCGGCGTCAGCACGCCGGGGCAGTTCGGGCCGATCAGGCGCGACTTGGAGCCGCTGAGCGCGCGCTTCACGCGTACCATGTCGAGCACCGGAATGCCCTCGGTGATACAGACGATCAGCTCCATCTCGGCATCGATCGCTTCGAGGATCGAGTCCGCGGCGAACGGCGGCGGCACATAGATGCACGAAGCGGTGGCGCCGGTGGCCTTCTTCGCATCGCCGACCGTGTCGTAGACCGGCAGGCCAATATGCTCGGTGCCGCCCTTTCCGGGGGTGACGCCCGCAACCATCTGCGTGCCATAGGCCAGCGCCTGCTGCGTGTGGAAGGTGCCGGTGTCGCCGGTCATCCCCTGGGTGATGACCTTGGTGTCTTTGTTTACGAGGATGGACATTCAGTCTCTCCTGAGAAGATTGGACAGGATAGCGATCAAGCCAGCGAGGGCTCAATGCCCTTGCACGCTTCGAGCAGTTCCTTGACCGCATCGACGCTGACCTGGAAGTTGGCCTTGGCTTCGTCGTCGAGGGCGATCTCGATCACTTCCTCCGCGCCGCCTGCGCCGATCACCACCGGTACGCCGACATAAAGGTCATCCACGCCATACTGGCCGGTCAGCTGCACGGCAGCGGGCAGGATGCGCTTCTGGTCACCCAGATAGGCTTCGGCCATGGCGATCGCGCTGGTGGCGGGGGCATAATAGGCGCTGCCGGTCTTGAGCAGGGCCACGATCTCGCCGCCGCCGCTGCGGGTGCGCTGGACGATCGCGTCGATCTTTTCCTTGGTCGAGCGGCCCATCTTGACGAGGTCATCCACCGGAATGCCCGACACGGTGGTGTAGTTGGTAACGGGGACCATGGTGTCGCCGTGGCCGCCAAGGACGAAAGCGTTGACGTCCTTGACGCTCACGCCGAATTCCCATGCGAGGAAGGTGGCAAAACGCGCTGAGTCCAGCACGCCCGCCATGCCGACTACCTTGTTATGCGGCAGGCCGGAAAATTCGCGCAGCGCCCAAACCATCGCGTCGAGCGGGTTGGTGATGCAGATCACGAATGCATCGGGGGCATGCTGCTTGATCCCGGCGCCGACCGACTTCATCACGCCCAGGTTGATGCCCAGCAGGTCGTCGCGGCTCATGCCCGGCTTGCGGGCGACACCGGCGGTGACGATGATCACGTCCGCACCGGCGATATCGGCGATGTCATTGGTGCCAAGGATATTGGCATCGAACCCTTCGATCGGCCCGCATTGCGCAATGTCGAGCGCCTTGCCCTGCGGCATGCCTTCGGCGATGTCGAACAGGACGATGTCGCCCATTTCATGCTTGGCGGCCAAATGGGCGAGGGTGCCGCCGATCATGCCGGCGCCGATCAGCGCAATCTTCTTGCGAGCCATTGGGGGGAGGGTCCTTTCCTCAAAATCGCGGGACGCATGCGTGGTCCTGGCCGCGAATGGCGCGTTCCCTAACGTCCCTGCGGGAAAACGCCCGGCCCTTCGTGGGTCGGACTAGGCCCCGCGAAAGGCGATTGCAACCGTGAATTGCCCCTATTCCGAGGGAATTTTCGCAAACAATTCGCAATAGCAATAAGTGCTGCCAAATTTGACAGTTTTGCTGCGAAGTCAGGATAAATCGGGAATGTCTGCAGCCCGATCGGGCCGCGCAACCGGTCAGCTGGCCTTGCGCACCGGGACGCCTTCATCGGCTTCCTGCGCCAGCAACATGGCGGCCAGGTAATCCGGCACCGGGCGGCTGAAGTGATAGCCCTGGCCCAGCGTACAGCCCGCCTCGCGCATCAGCTTGACCTGCTCGGGAGTCTCGATGCCTTCCGCCACGATTTCCATGTCGAGCGTCGAGCCCATTTCGGCCACGGCGCGGATGATCGCTTCGCTTTTCTTGCCGACATTGGGGCCGGACACGAAGCTGCGATCGATCTTGATCTTCGAGAAGGGGAAGGAGTTGATATAGCCCAGCGAGGAATAGCCGGTGCCGAAGTCATCCAGTGCGAAGCGCACCCCGATGCTGGCGAGCTCGTCGATGAACTCCGCCGTCGAATGGTTGTCTTCGATAAACAGGCTTTCCGTAACTTCCAGTTCCAGCCGTTTGGGATCGAGCCCGGCTTCGCGCAGCGCGTTCCTGATGCCCAGCGCGGCGCCCGGTGCGCGGATCTGCAGCGGGGAAAGGTTCACCGCCACGCTGACATGTTCGGGCCATTGCGCGGCGGTGCGCGCGGCCTGCGCGGTGATCCAGTTGCCCAGCGTAACGATGACGCCCGATTCCTCGGCCACCGGAATGAATTCGTCGGGCCGCATCTCGCCCTTTTCGGGGTGGAACCAGCGCACCAGCGCTTCGAACGCGCGGATCTTGCCCGTTTCCAGGTCAACCAGCGGCTGGAAGAAGATCGACAACTCGTCACGCAGCAGGGCGGCGCGCAATTCGCCTTCGATTTCGCGGCGGCGCACAAGGTGGCGGTTCATCGACGGCGCATAGAAGCTGGTCTGCGATCGGCCCGCGACCTTGGCATGGTACAGCGCGACATCGGCGCGCTGCATCAGCGTGTCTATATCCTCCGCATCTTCGGGCATCAGCGCCACCCCGACCGAAGCACGCACATCGAGCCGCGAATTGTCGAGCCTGACCGGGCGCATGATTTCGATATGGATTTCGCTTGCCAGCATTTCGGCGTGCTTGCGCCCTTCAATCGGGCAATAGAGCACAAACTCGTCACCGCCGAAGCGGGCGACGGTGGAACCTTCAGGGGCGACCTCGCGCAGGCGCTGGCCCACTTCGCACAGCACCTGGTCACCGGCGGGATGGCCAAGCAGGTCGTTCACTTCCTTGAACCGGTCAAGGTCGACCCAGAAAACCGCAGCGTGAGCGCCCGGCTCGATCGCCATCATGCTTTCGACCATGGCGTGGTTGAGCCCCGCGCGATTGGCGAGCCCGGTCACCACGTCGGTGCGGGCAAGATCGCGCATGGAGTCTGCCATGCGCGCGCTGTTTTCCGCCGCAGCGATTGAATTCTGCAAGATCTTGTAGACACTTAATGTGATCGACCACATCGCCGGGATCAGCAGCGCCATGGTCACGAACAGGGTGATGAAAGGGATAGTTCCGATCACCAGCGCGGCCGCCATGAGCGGTGCGAAGACCAGCACCAATTGCCCGAAGGCAATGCCCGGCCGCCCGGCATCGCGCGCGCAAATGCCCACGCCATAGCAGACCGCATTGGCAACCATCAGCACCTGCACGGCAGTGGCAGTCTGGTGGACGATCGTGAGCGCGGTGATGACTCCCAGGATCAAGGCGTAGCTGAACGCACCGATTTCCCAGACGAGCTCTAGCTTGCGCGTGCTGATTGCCCGCTCTTTGGTGGCAAGTTCGAACGCGGCGAAAACACGCGCGATGGCAATCACCGTCAGCAGGATGCAGCCGGCATAAAGTTCGGGAACCCCAGCCACCCAGGCGGCGATCGCCGACGAGGCGATGCCGTTGAACGCGCCGATCGCCAGGCTGGACGGCTGGGCGTAGAGCGTAGCCACAAGGGTACGCCGCACCTGCGCCGACAATTCGTCGGTTTTCGTGCGGAGCACTAGGCGGCGCCAAAAACCGCCGGGGGCTGTCGTCTCTGTCATGACCTTTGCGCACTAGCGCAAAGACGTCACCGAGCGGTTAATGCACTGCTTACCAAAACGGCTGATCAAATGAATAGCTGTATCAGGACCGATCCCGTCAGGCGCTGGCCGGGCGTTCTGCCGCTTCCATGCTGCGCGCGGCAACCAGCGCCATCCGCCGGTCGAGCAGGCGGCAGATGCCCAGCCACCGGTCACATGCAACGCGGTCGCCGGCCAGGAACGCCGCCTCGGCCTCTGCCCGCGCAGCATGTGCTGCGCCCAGGCCATGTACGGCGAAATGGCGCAGCGCTGTTTCCAGCATGGCCTCGCTGGCACCGCTCTCGGCATTGTCATTGGCCGAGTGGAGCGGTGCGTGCACAGCTAGTGCGCGCGCAAGCGGGCCTTGCCGCAGCTTGCGTGCAGCTTCGGAATTGGATTGCATTTGGTGCGACCTCGGGGGCGTTATCGTTGAAGAACGGCCGTTATAGCGCAGCCAGCCTAAAGCTTGGTTCTGCGAGAAGGTTAACCGGTCGTTTGCGCTGTTTTTCGAAGTGGCGAGCTACCGCAAGTGCGCTTGCAGCATGGCAGCGCGGCCTTTATCGCGGGCGATGAATGGGATCGAAATGCACCACGGCACGCATCGGGATTGGGCGGCCCGGAAAGCTTGCGCGCGCGTTGCTGGCGGCTGCGTCGCTGGCGCTGGCGGGCTGTGCCGCTGCGCCTGAGCGGGATGACAGCGCGGAGGCGGAATTCCCGCGCATTGTCAGCCTCAACCCCTGCATCGATGCGGTGCTGGTGGAACTGGCCGCGCCGGACCAGTTGCTGGCGATTTCGCATTACAGCCGCGATCCGGCGGCAAGCTCGATCCCGGCAGGCGTCGCGGCGCGCTATCGCACGACCGGCGGCACGGTGGAAGAAGTGCTGGCGCTCGATCCGGACCTGGTGCTGGCGTCGAGTTTCCTGCCGCCTGCGACCCGGACGGCGCTGGAGGATCTGGGGGTGGAAGTGGCTACCTTCGGGATAGCGGCCACGCCTGATGCGAGTATTGCCCAATTGCGCGAGATCGCCCGGCTGGCAGGGCGTGAGGCATCCGGTGAGGCGCTTGTCGCCGAGATCAAGGCCGCGCTGGCGGTAACCGGGGCATACCCTGACGAGCCCGCTCTCAGCGCCGTACTCTGGCAACCGGGCCAGATCGTCCCGGGTGAGGCGACACTGGTGAGCGCGCTGATGCGGCACACCGGCTTTGCCAGCCAGAGCGCGGCCCTGGGGATGGGGCAGGCCGATTACCTGTCGCTCGAACAAGTGCTGGCGAACCCGCCAGATGTCCTGCTGGTGGCAGGCGACGCGCCGGCCCAGCGCCATCCCGCGCTGCAGCAATTGCACGGCACGCGGATCGCCAGCTTCGATCCCTCGCTCATCTATTGCGGCGGGCCGAGCATGATCCGCGCGGCGGAGCGGCTGGCGGCGATCAGGGACAGTGCCACATGAACCGCGCCGCGCTTCTCTTTGCCGCGTTACTGATGGCGTTGCTGCCGCTTTCGCTGCTGGCCGGGCGGGTATGGATCGATCCGTTCGATGTTGCCGGCAGCGGCCCCAATTCCGTACTTATCCTGATGGAGCTGCGACTGCCGCGCGCGCTGCTGGCAGTGGTGATCGGCGCGGGGCTGGGGGCGGCGGGCGCCGCTATGCAGGGCTACCTGCGCAATCCGCTGGCCGATCCGGGCCTATTCGGGATCGCCCCGATGGCAGCGCTGGGCGCGGTCGCGAGCCTGTGGTTAGGCCTTTCGGCTGGCCCCTGGCTCTTGCCGCTGATGGCGCTGGCGGGTGCGGCACTCGGCATGGCGCTGTTGGCGCTGATCGCCGGGCGCACCGGCGGGATTGCGCTGTTCACCCTGGCTGGCCTGATGATCGCGAGCCTGGCCGGCGCGCTCACCGCGCTGGCGATCACGCTCGCCCCCAGTGCGTTTGCGATGAGCGAGATCGTGCTGTGGCTCAACGGCGCGCTGACCGATCGCAGCTGGCGCGAAGTCGCGCTAGCGGCGCCACTGGTTGCCGCCGGAATCGCGCTGCTGGCGCTGGCATCACGCCCGCTTGACGCGCTGACGCTGGGCGAGGCGGCGGCGCGTTCGCTGGGCGTGCGCCCAGGTGTGCTGCTGGCTTTGCTGGTGGGCGGTGTAGGCCTGACGGTCGGCGCCAGCGTGGCCGTGGCCGGGATCATCGGCTTCGTCGGGCTGATCGTGCCGCACCTCGTCCGCCCGCTGACGGACCGGCTGCCGTCCAGCCTGATCCTGCCCAGCGCGCTGGCTGGGGCCTGCCTGGTGCTCGCCGCTGACAGTATCGTGCGGATCCTGCCCCTGGTGACCGAGCTGCGGCTGGGGATTGCGCTCAGCCTGCTCGGCGCACCGTTCTTCCTGTGGCTGCTGCTGAAGATGCGACGGGGGCGGCTGTGATGCTGGTGGCGGAGCAGCTTTCGCTCGACCGTGGCGGCATGCGGGTGCTGGAGACAGTCAGCGCGGCGCTGGCACCGGGCCAGGTCACCGCGATCTGCGGCCCCAATGGTGCGGGCAAATCCAGCCTGCTGCTGGCATTGGCGGGGCTGATCGAACCGAGCGCGGGCAAAGTCACGCTGGCGGGCGAAGCGCATGCGGTGATCCATCCGCGGCTGCGCGCACTGCGGATCGGATATCTGCCGCAAGAGCCCGAGGTGGCGTGGGATGTCGCGGTCGAGAACCTCGTGCGGCTGGGGCGCATGCCCTATCGCGACCGGGGTGAGGCAGCGGTCGAAGCAGCGATCGCCGCGCTCGATCTGCAAGGCCTGCGCCATCGCCCGGTCTCGCGCCTGTCAGGCGGCGAAAAGGCGCGCGCTTTGCTGGCGCGGGTACTTGCGGGCGAGCCGCGCTGGATCCTGGCCGACGAGCCGCTCGCCGCGCTGGACCTCGCGCATCAGCAAGCGCTGTTGCGGCACCTGCGGGCGGCGGCGGCGCAAGGGGCAGGGGTGGCGCTGGTGCTGCATGACCTTGCGACCGCGATGAACCATGCGGACGGCGTGCTGGTGCTGAAAGAGGGAAAATTGCTGGCCGACGGGCCGCCAGGCGAGGCGCTGGCGCCAGATATCATCGCCAAGGGCTGGGGCATTTCCGCGCGCTGGATCGGCGAACCGGGCGCGCGGGCGCTGGTAGTTGTCTAGCCGCCTGGCGCGGCTATCTGGTAGGGAGGATCGTCATTTCTGCATTAGTTCCTACCACCAGCCAGTTGGCACCGCCAACCTCGACCGTCTGGACCGAGGTGACCGGGCCGATCAGGGCGATGTTGGAATAGCCGTTCTGTTTGAACAGGGCGATCACGTCTGCCGCCTCGGATTTCGTCTTGGTCGGAATTGCCTGTGCATCGCTCATTTGGTGCCTTCCTTCTTTTTCGCTTCGGCTTCCGCTGCCGCCTTCAGCGCATCGGACCATTCGGCGATGCCCTTCTCATAGCCATCGGGGTTGAGCAGAAAATACGTCTGAAAAGGAAACGCGTTTTCGCGGTTGGCATATTTGACGCACGCTGCACGATCGATACATTCGGGGCCGACCTGGCCTGCAGCATTGGCAAACGCCTTCCATCTTGCGTCCCATTGCGCTTCAGGCGTTTGCATCATCAGATTTTTCAGGTTCTCGAGAGCGACCCGATATCGCGCACTTAGGAGGGTTGCTCGAGACCTTGCCTCGGTCGCCTCTGAAAGACTCAAAATCTCGAGGGCTTCATCGTTCGCTTCTCCGAATAGCTGCCCGGAAGTTTTCACATCTTGCGCCGCTCGAGCTCGGATCACTTGTTCACACGTCGCTCTTGTCGTCCCGTCTGGATCGTACCTCTCCGATTGCAGATAGGTCATGCAGAACACCAGCGGCTCGTCGATCCCGGACCCAAGCACGATCTTTTCGACCGCTCCGGCAATGACCGCCGTCTGGACATCGCTCAGCTTGCGCTTTTCCTGATCGATCCCCCCGGCGTTGAAACTGCCCGCGTTGGTCGCGGCGGCAAGCCCGCCTGATAACGCGGCCAGCTGGCCCAGCACCGCATCCTCGCGCTTTTGTGCAGCCACCAGAGCTGTCTTCGCCTCGGAATGTTTGGCCTGGGCATCCTTGCACTTCTTGTGTTCAGACTTTGCGTCAGCTGGCGCATCTGCGAGTTCGCAGATCGGTTTGGCGCTGTCACCGCCATCCTTGGGATAGAGCGTGTTGGCTTCTGCCAGTTCCTTGGCCGCTGTCGCTACATCGGCTTCGCGCGCGGTGCGCTGCTCCTGATAAGTGTTGAGCAGCTTGACCAGTTCTTCCGATTGAGCCGCCGCCGCGCTCACGGCTGGCCCGCTGATCACCGTGGCAGGCGCCTTGACCACACCGGTAAGCTGTTCGATCGCCAGCAGCGCAACCACGGTGCGGTGGTCCCGCGCGGTGCGCATCAGGAATTCTTCCTTGTTGAGCGCGCCTGACAGCCACAATTCGCAGGTGCGATAGAGCATTTCGCGCAGCAGGTTGACGGTCTGCGTGCGTTCGATCGTGGCGGCTGTGCTGGCAAAGGCATTGGCCGCATTCACATCGTTCGATGTCGCGCCAAGCAGCCCCTTGAATGAGAAACTGCTGCCAAAGGCGGCAAAAGCATCGGGTGCTGCTTCGGCGCATACCATTATCTTCTCGTCTGGGTGTTCCACCATCACAAGATGCCGTTGCTTGGCATCGACGGTCATGACCCTGCTTTCGCCAGGTCCGGGCCAGGACCAGTGGACACTGTCCATCGCGGCGCAACCGGACAAGGCAACAATGCCTATGCCTGCAGCAAGTTGTCGCATGAGTTTCTGCACAATACCCCCCAGGCCCAAGTGCCGGACATGCGGAGAGGGCATGTCCGGCGGGGGCAAACGAACCCGACTTTGCGACCCGGATCATCCGCCCAAGGTGCGACCCGAAAGGCACGGGGATTGACTCGCAAAGAGGGGTTTTATGTGCCGGTTGGGCGGCTGGCGCGCGACTTCAGTTTTCCTGTAGACCCTGCGAGGGGGGTATACCCTTTGCAAAACCTGAAGTCCGGTCTAGCAATTAATCCGATGACGGTTGCCGAACTCGCGCATCCTTGCTTCTTGCATGAAACCGCATTGCATCCGGCGCGTTTGCACCCACATGGAAATCCTCGTTGTGGGCTGCACTCGCGCCTCACTTGACTAACCGGAACATTTGCGGAACACGCCCCTCATGGCCCTTACCACTATTTCCGTCCGCGGAGCGCGCGAGCACAACCTCAAGGGAATCGATATTGACCTGCCGCGCGATGCGCTGATCGTGATCACGGGGCTCTCTGGTTCGGGCAAGTCGAGCCTGGCCTTCGACACGATCTATGCCGAGGGGCAGCGGCGCTATGTCGAGAGCCTTTCGGCCTATGCGCGGCAGTTCCTGGAGATGATGCAGAAGCCCGATGTCGAACATATCGACGGGCTCTCTCCTGCGATCTCGATCGAGCAGAAGACCACCAGCCGCAACCCGCGCTCGACGGTGGCGACGGTGACCGAAATCTACGACTATATGCGCCTGTTGTGGGCACGGGTGGGCGTGCCTTACAGTCCTGCGACGGGAGAGCCGATCAGCGCGCAAACCGTCAGCCAGATGGTCGACCGGGTGATGGCGCTGCCCGAAGGGACGCGGCTCTACCTGCTCGCGCCGGTGGTGCGCGGGCGCAAGGGCGAATACCGCAAGGAACTGGCCGAATGGCAGAAGGCGGGCTTCACCCGCGTGCGGATCGACGGCGAGATGTACGCGATCGAGGACGCGCCCGCGCTCGACAAGAAGTACAAGCATGACATCGAAGTGGTGGTTGACCGGATCGCGGTGAAAGCGGGCCTCGAAACGCGGCTTGCCGACAGCTTCGAGCAGGCGCTCAAGCTGGCCGATGGGCTGGCCTATGTCGATCTGGCCGATGGCGTGGTGCCCGGGCGCGAAAGCGAGGGCGAAGCGGGCGGCGCGATGAAAGGCGCCGGCATCCCCGCCAACCGCATCGTCTTCAGCGAGAAGTTCGCCTGCCCGGTCTCCGGCTTCACCATCGAGGAGATCGAGCCGCGCTTGTTCTCCTTCAATGCGCCGCAGGGCGCCTGCGCCACGTGTGACGGGCTGGGCGAGAAGCAGCTGTTCGATCCGCAGCTGGTGGTGCCGAATGAAGCGCTGACGCTGAAGCAGGGCGCGGTGGTGCCCTGGGCCAAGTCCAACCCGCCGTCGCCCTATTACATGCAGGTGCTGGCGAGCCTCGCCAAGGCTTACGACTTCGACCTGACCACGCCTTGGAACGAGCTCGAGCCGGACCAGCGGATGATCATCCTCCACGGCACGGGCGGGATGCCGGTGCCGCTCACCTTCAAGGACGGGCGCAAGGAATACACCGTCACCAAGCCGTTCGAGGGCGTGATCGGCAACCTCAACCGGCGGTTGCTGCAGACCGACAGCGCGTGGATGCGCGAGGAGCTCAGCAAATACCAGACCGCGCAGCCATGCGAGACCTGCGGCGGCAAGCGCCTCAACGAGAAGGCGCTCAGCGTGAAGGTCGCGAGCACTGACATCGCCACCCCGGTGAAGATGAGCGTGGCCGATGCCAAGGCCTGGTTCCTGGGCCTCGAGGCGCAGCTGACCGATACCCAGCAGCAGATCGCCCGCGCGATCCTGAAGGAGATCAACGAGCGGCTGGGCTTCCTCGACAATGTCGGCCTCGACTACCTCAACCTTGACCGCACCAGCGGCACGCTGAGCGGCGGTGAGAGCCAGCGCATCCGCCTCGCCAGCCAGATCGGCAGCGGCCTGTCAGGCGTGCTCTACGTGCTCGACGAGCCCAGCATCGGCCTGCACCAGAAGGATAATGACCGGCTGCTGGAAACGCTCAAGCGGCTGCGTGACCTGGGCAACACGGTGATCGTGGTCGAACACGACGAGGACGCGATCCGCACCGCCGACCATATCGTCGACCTTGGCCCCGGCGCGGGCGTGCACGGAGGCGAAGTGGTGGCGCAGGGCACGCTGAAGCAGATCCTGAAAGCCAGGGGCAGCCTCACCGCCGACTATCTCAACGGTACGCGCGAGATCACGGTGCCCGCAACCCGCCGCAAGGGCAACGGGCACAAGCTCACCGTCCACGGCGCGCGCGCCAACAACCTGAAAGACGTCACCGCCAGTATCCCCTTGGGCACCTTCGCTTGCATCACCGGCGTATCGGGCAGCGGCAAGTCCAGCTTCACCATCGATACGCTCCACGCCGGCGCGGCCCGCGCATTGAATGGCGCACGCGTGGTCGCAGGCGCGCATGACAGGATCACCGGCCTCGAATATTGCGACAAGGTGATCGAGATCGACCAGTCGCCGATCGGCCGCACGCCGCGCTCCAACCCCGCCACCTACACCGGCGCCTTCACCCAGATCCGCGACTGGTTCGCGGGCCTGCCCGAAAGCCAGGCGCGCGGCTACAAACCGGGGCGCTTCAGCTTCAACGTCAAGGGCGGCCGCTGCGAGGCGTGCCAGGGCGACGGGCTGATCAAGATCGAGATGCACTTCCTGCCCGACGTCTACGTCACCTGCGAGGAATGCCACGGCAAGCGCTACAACCGCGAAACGCTGGAGGTGAAGTTCAAGGGCCACTCGATCGCCGACGTGCTCGACATGACGATCGAGGATGCGGAGGAGTTCTTCAAGGCCGTCCCCCCCATCCGCGACAAGATGCATATGCTGAACGAGGTGGGGCTGGGCTATGTCAAGGTGGGCCAGCAGGCGACCACGCTGTCCGGCGGCGAGGCGCAGCGGGTGAAGCTGGCGAAGGAGCTCAGCAAGCGCAGCACCGGGCAGACGCTCTATATCCTCGACGAGCCGACCACGGGCCTGCATTTCGAGGATGTCCGCAAGCTCCTCGAAGTGCTCCACCGGCTGGTGGACCAGGGCAACAGCGTGGTGGTGATCGAACACAATCTGGATGTGATCAAGACGGCGGACTGGATTCTCGACCTGGGGCCGGAAGGCGGCGTGCGCGGGGGTGAGGTGGTCGCGCAGGGGACTCCGGAGGCGGTGGCGGATGAGCCGCGGTCATTTACCGGGCAGTATCTCGCCAGCGTGCTAGCGAAGCAGAGCGAAGCTGCTGAATAGCGCTGACACGGCGAGCGACAAGCGAGCCGCAAGGGCGGAAGCGAAGTCGTAGACGCAGCTGACCAAAGGTCACCTGCAAGGCCGCCGCGCCTTATGGCGCGGAAGCCGAGCGAACGGACGTGCGCGCTGGCGTTTGAAGCGAAACAAAAAACAAAGCGGCGGAGTAATCCTCCCCGCGTCGGGGGAACCGAAGGTGACGCGTAGCGTCAGCGGCACCACCCGAAGGGTGGTGGAGGGGCACGTTCGGACGCAGCCAGACCTAACCCGTCACCCCGGACCCTGAGCCGGGGTCCAGCATCGCGCTTATATGAAGGCACGCGCGATCTTGGCAAATACCTTTTTGAATTCCGAAAGATCTGAATCGGGAATATCTTGCGAAGTAAATTCCTCGAGATACTTCTTCTTCAATGTAGCCTTTGCATTTCGGCGTGCGTTTGAATCTTGGGATCCTAACGCGACCACAATCTCAAAATTGTCGGCAAAAACTTTTTGCTTCACGGATGCTGGTAAAAGTCCTTCTATGCAGTCAGTCCCCGCTCCCGCAATGCCAATTGCCGAAAAATCCCTGTCCTGTTCAAGCCCTATTCTCTCAAGAGCTTTCTTGACATCAAGCTCGGCGTCAAGATCATATGTGATGTAGACACGCGAGAAGCGATTTATCATGAACTGAAGAATAGAAGTGTTCTTAAGTGCGTCCTTACCACCATAATCCACAACCTGAACATCAACTGGAATCTGATAGATGTTCGGGTATTTTGACCTGATGTGCTCAAAATAGGCTCTGTCGATATCTCCCTCAACGAGGACTACCTTAGGAGCATGGGTCCCAAATAGATTGCTCCAATCGCCAAACTCTTTGGGAACAATGCCTAGGTTATCGGCGAATGGCAACATCCATCTGTCACCGTCGGTGGGTATGATCACTGTCTCTTTAGGCACATTCCGAAACATCTTACGTTCCAACAGATAGTTGGCAGATGGATCGCTTTGATTCAGCATGTATGGGCTGTGCGTGGTCACCACTATCTGCAAATCCAATTCCGAAGCCAACTCATTGAGCATTTGGCCAAATTCAGACTGAGCTGATGGATGCAAAAAACTTTCAGGCTCTTCTACAATGAAGACTGGCGTTAAACGGTTCTCAGCGCTTTCGACTGATCGCATCCTCATTGCTTCCAGAACCGAAATCAATATTCGGGTACGGTTCTGGGTGCCTGCGCCCCAATCTCTAAGGGAGATGTCAACTCGTTTGTCCGTCAACTTTATCGCCAGAGGGTATTTGGAAGCTTGACCACTACTGAGAGATGTCAACTCGACTTGAAATTTGTCACTCAGTCGACCAAGAAGCTTGTCTAGATCTTCCTTATGCTGCTTAGCGGCTCTTTTGACCGTATTCTGGAACCGAGTTTGCGCTTCCGAAATACGCTTCCTGTCATCGGCCGAAAATTGAGTCTCAAGAACTTCTGCGTATCCGCTGCCTCCATAATAGACTGATCGATAATCGTGCGTCGAGTTATGAACAATTAGATTGGCGGATGCCTTGAACTTCTTTTGGATTTCCCTTGCCGTTTGGGTATCAAGCCTGTGCCCGTCTATTGAGCAATCCAGGATTTCGGCACCGCCCTTCTCAAATGTTTGCTTTAGTGATACGACGATATCGTCCGCTATGATCTTAACTGGGCTAAATTTATCGACGAAAAAGTAAAGTTCTGAATCATCATACCTATTTAGGTCAACATCTATCTCAATCGACATACTATCTACATCTTGCCATTGCGTCACGTCTGATGAAAAAGAGACTTCATTTCGTCTATAAAAATACCTATACTCTTCACTATTATCAAGGAAATGCTGGATAATTGATATTATTGTGGATTTTCCTGCATTGTTTCGACCTGACAGGGCGCAATAATTTGGGCGAAATTCAATCTTGAAGTCCTCGAGCGTGCGATATGCTTGTGCGCGTACTGCTACGATCTTCACGCAATTTCCCCCCAATTAGAGCAACTTGAGAAAATCCGATTATCTCATTGAATGCAAATTTGAGGCAATCATTTATTGTAGTTCAATTGGGGATAAATACCGCATTTAGGTATTGGATACGTTATGTAAGATTAGCGGTGTATAGCGCTCCTGTCCTACACGCCCCTTCATGTATAAATAGCTCGGTTCCCTCCAACTCCCCCGCAGGAGCGAACCATGAATGCCATTACCCAAATCTCAGAACCGCAGTCGCTTGAAGCTGGACCCCGCATCGGGTCTTCCTACGGAAGAGCTTCGCTTCCCGGGGTGCCGCACAATGAGGAGAGGAGCACGATCTTCTCCCCTGAGGCCCAGGGCATATTCCTCGAGCACCTTTCCACCGGCGGCAATGTGCGGCTCGCCTGCCGGGCCTGCGGCGTTTCCCCGCAAACCGCCTATCGCGCGCGGCGCAAGTCGCCCGCGCTCGCGGCGCTGTGGGATGCGGCGCTCGTCTCCGCCCGCGTCCATGCCGCCGATGTGCTCGCCAATCGCGCGCTCGACGGGTGGGAGGAGGCGGTGTTTTATCACGGCGAGGAAGTGGCGCGGCGCACCCGCTATTCCGACCGGCTGCTGCTGGCGCATCTCGCGCGGCTCGACCGGCTGGCCGAATGCGCAGAGGTGCGGGCGGCCGAGGCGCTGCTCGACGGGGCGATCGACACCTTGCGCAAGGGCGAGGAGCTGGAGGAGGCGGTGTGCGGGCAGCTCTCGGCCCGTGCTTCCCGCAGGAGCGCATAATGGGGAGAAAAACAATCCCTTGGACTGTGTTCCATGTGTTCCATCCCCGCCCTCAAGCAGCGCAGCGGTAGGGCGGAAAGGGACGCCCAAAACCCCTCCCGCAAAACCCTGCCCGGACTGTGGCGGGATGTGCGCCACGCCCTATGCCGTTCTGGGGCCGGACGATTGCGACTTCTACGACAACCGGATGGCGCGGATGGAGGCGGCGCGGCCCGCGGGCGCGGCGGATGCGTGGACGGTGGCGGTGCGCGCCGGGCTCGATCCCGCGAAGGTCGCGGATCTGCAGCTCGAAGCGTTCGAGGCCGAGGGGCACGAGTGGTGGCTGGTCACCAGCGATGCGGAAGTGATCGAATCGGTCCTCTACAATTACCCCGAAGAACGGGTGGCGAATGCGCCTGATGCGGGCGATTGATCGACTCGCTGCGCGCGCGTAAATTGCGGCCTGGGGCAGGGGTGCCCCAGGGAGAGGACGCATGAAAACGGGGATGGGATTGGCGCTGGCAGGGGCTCTGGCGGCGTTGGCGGGGCTGGGCGCGGCGGGCGCGGCGGGCGGTGCGGCGGCGCAGGACCGCGGGCAGTTCGCCTATGTCGGGACGAGCCTGTTCGGCGAGTACGAAAGCGGGCACAAGGGCGCGGGCGAGGATGCCAGCGCGGACTTTTCCGCCGAGATCGACCTGAAGGCGGGGCGGATGTGTTATCTGCTCGAAGGCGAGGGGCTGGACGAGGTCATTGCGGCGCATATCCACGAAGGCGGCAAGGACCAGAACGGGCCGCCGGTGGTGACGCTGGAGATGGTCGGCCCCAAGGGTGACGATGTCTGCGTGGCGGTGGACAAGGAACTGCTCGACCGGATCGCGAAGCGGCCCGAACGCTATTACGTCAATATCCACACCAAGGCCTTCCCCGAAGGCGCGGTGCGGGGGCAGCTGGGGGAGTAGCGGTTCTCGGTCAGGCGCCGGATAGCGCCATCAGCTGCGCCAGGCCTTCCTGCTCCTCGGCGGAGAGTTCCTCGGCAATGCCGCAGCGCGGATCGGTTTTCTGCAGGGCGCGGATCATCGCGTCATTGATCGGGATCGGGTCGCAGCCATGGTCGGTGCTGCAGATCATGTCGAATTCGGGTGCGGCCTTCTGGTGGCACTCGAGGCAATTTCCGCCGAAGCGGTTGACCACGTCGGCGTGGCCGCGCTTGCGGATCGCGCTGCCGGCGGGGCCGACGTCGAGCTCGAAGAATTCCCAGTCGTTGGTTTCCTTGCTGAAGCCGGGCGCGCGCTTGACCATCGCTTCGCCGGGGACGAGCTGGACCACGGAGCCGACCGGGAAGGTGCCGCCGGTTTCGGACCTGGCGACGGCGATGGTGCCCTCGAGGTCGCCGTCGAGATTGGCGACGAAGAAGCGATCGACCGCGGTCATGTCGCGGATGCAGCCGAAGGTGGCATCGGTGATGGCGTCGCTGGCGAGCTGCTCGGCGGCTTGTTCGGCCGGCTTGGCGCAAGCGCTGAGCGCGAATGTCAGCGCGGTGGCCATCAGAAGCTGGTGTGGTGTGCGGCGCATGGTGATCCTCCCCTGAAGAGCGGGGAAGGTGCGGTGGTTGTGGCGGGATGTCAAACGGTGAGTGGTGCCGCTTAGCCGGACAGCAGCTCCAGCGTCACTTCGCCGCTGCCGGCGCCGATCAGGCCAAGCTCGGTTGCGGCGGCCCGGCTGACGTCGATCACCCGGTTTCCATGGAAGGGGCCGCGGTCATTGATGCGGACGACGACGCTGCGGCCATTGGCGCGGTTGGTGATCCGGACCATGCTGCCGAAGGGCAGGGTGCGATGGGCGGCGGTCATCGCGTGCATGTCGAACGCTTCGCCGCTGGCGGTGCGGCGGCCGTGGAACCGCTTGCCGTAAAACGAAGCGCGGCCGGTGCCGAGGGTTTCGCTGACGGAGCTGGCGGGTTGCTCGATCGGCGGCTCGATTGCTGTGAGATCGACCGCGCTCGGCGGATGATCGTGCGGTGCCGGATCGACCGCCAGCGGCGCGAATGATGTGTCAAAATCGGCCGGGCCTGGCGTGCCGGTATCCCGTGCCTGCACGCTGCCAGCGAGCAGCGCGAGCGCGGCCATGGCAAGCAATGGGCGATGCCCTTGTCGAGAACGCTCCCGTCCCATGCGTTCGCTTTACATCGCGTGCAGTCGCTGTGGCAAATTTCGCCTGTGCAAACCGGCGCAAGCTTCGCGGGTTTCGCCGACAACGGTGCAGATTCCGCGATCAGTTGAAACGGAAATAAAAGGAGAATCGCTTGCGGTGTTCAGCCAGTTTCTGTTCGGACAAAGCAAATGGGGCCGACATTGCTGCCGACCCCACTCTCACCAGCGCGTGGTCTTCTCTTCTGGCGAACCTTCCAAGAAGCGCTTGGCGCCCGATGTCTAATCCTCCAACGGGTTGGAGGGTTTCGTCACCGGCGCTCGCGCCGGCATCCGGTTTCGCTTTTCAGCTGGTCCTACCTGTCCTGGCCGAAGCCATTCCTGGCGGTGCCTGCCTTCCGGCGATACCGAGACCATTCCCCTTTTGGCGGCTACCTTTCTCAAACGGCTGGATTTCGCCTCAGCGTCTTCCCTCCATCGATCGGCAACCAGGTTCCTGGCCTTACCGGTGGATCTGCGATCGCGTTCTCCTCAATCAACCGCTCTTGCTTCCGGCTTTCGCCTTCGTCATGACCGGTCTCAAAGACCGCGTGGACAATCACCACCGCGTCGGATGTTCTGAGAAACTCTCGTGAAATCAACTCCTTGGAGCCAGATTTCCGGTTGGGTTTCTCTCCCTTCCGATGTTTTGAGACTGCGCCTTCCGACTGAGTCGCGCAAGTTTGGCAAGCCCGAGTTTTCCACTTTTCCTCAGAACAGCTGTGGACGAGAGTGGATAACTCAACGCTTCATCGCAAAAATAGGATGCCTTCGCTGCAATCGCGCCACGCGAGCCATTTCAGGTGCGTCATTTCTTGCGATCGCGCTGCGCCAAAAGGCGCAGGCGAAGCGCGTTGAGCTTGATGAAGCCCGCGGCGTCTTTCTGGTCATAGGCGCCCGCATCGTCCTCAAAGGTCACATGCGCTTCGGAATAGAGCGAATTGGGGCTCTTGCGGCCCACCACGCTGGCCAGCCCCTTGTAGAGCTTGAGCCTCACGGTGCCTGTCACCTTCTCCTGCGACAGGTCGATCGCTGCCTGCAGCATCTCGCGCTCGGGGCTGAACCAGAAGCCATTGTAGATCAACTCGGCATACTTCGGCATCAGCTCGTCCTTGAGGTGCGCTGCCCCGCGATCGAAGCGTGATCTGCTCGATCCCGCGATGCGCGCGGGCGTAGATTTCGCCGCCCGGGGTCTCGTACATGCCGCGGCTCTTCATGCCGACAAAGCGGTTCTCGACCAGGTCGAGCCGGCCGATGCCGTGCTTGCGGCCAAGGTCGTTGAGCGCAGCCAGAAGCGTTGCCGGGCTCATCGCTTCGCCATTCAAGGCAACGCCGTCCCCGCGTTCAAAGTCGATGGTGATGTATTCCGGCGTGTCCGGCGCATCTTCAGGATGGTCCGTTCGCGAATAGACGTAATCCGGGGTTTCTTCCCACGGATCTTCCAGCACTTTGCCTTCAGACGAGGTGTGCAGGAGGTTGGCGTCGGTCGAGAACGGACTGTCGCCGCGCTTGTCCTTGGGCACCATGATCTGGTGCGCTTCGGCCCAGGCGATCAGCGCGGTACGGCTGGTGAGGTCCCATTCGCGCCACGGGGCAATCACCTTGATATCCGGATCGAGCGCATAGGCCGAAAGCTCGAAGCGCACCTGATCATTGCCCTTGCCGGTGGCACCATGGGCAATCGCATCGGCGCCGGTTTCATGCGCGATTTCGACCAGGCGCTTGGAAATCAGCGGGCGAGCGATCGAAGTGCCCAGCAGATAATCGCCTTCATAGCGGGCATTGGCGCGCATCATCGGGAACACGAAATCGCGCACGAACTCCTCGCGCAGATCCTCGATGAAGATGTGCTTGTCCGGAATGCCCATGGCGCGCGCCTTGGCGCGGGCAGGCTCGATCTCCTCGCCCTGGCCAAGGTCAGCGGTGAAGGTCACGACCTCAAGCCCGCGCTCTACCTCGAGCCATTTTGCAATCACGGAGGTATCGAGACCGCCGCTGTAAGCAAGAACTACGCGTTTGATATCGGACATTGCAGTTACCCCGGGGAAATTCGCCGCGCGACTATCAGGCGTGTGGGTCTTGTGCAATTGCGAATAGGCCGACCGGTAACGCGCGTTCGGTCCGGGCACGATGGAACACATGGAACACGGTTCATGCGAAGAAAAATGCTCGGCAAGATCGCCATGCCGATCCGTCCCGATTGCCCTGATCCGCATGTGCTCATCGGATCGTAGATAAGGCGCTGATCCGAAGTAGGAAAACGCGACCATCGATCCTATGTATGGCAGATCGGGCCGCAAGGGGATCGCTGGTGAAGATGTGGAACAAGGCGCGCGAACTGGCAGAGCTGGCGCCGCCAGAGCGAAACCGCTGGGTCGATTTCCTGCGCGCGCTCTCAATCATGGCAGTGGTGATCGGACACTGGCTGGTCGCGGCCCCCTATATCGACGCTGACGGCGCAGTGCAGGGCGGTCACCTGCTTGGCATCCTGCCATGGAGCCAGTGGCTGACCTGGGGCTTCCAGGTGATGCCGATCTTCTTCCTCGTCGGCGGCTATTCCAATGGCGTCAGCTGGAGTGCGCAATTGCGCAAACGGCAACCCGGGCAGACCGGACTCTATCGCGACTGGTTCGCCAGCCGGGTCCAGCGGCTGATCACGCCGGTCTTTCCGGTGCTGTTGCTTTGGGCGGGCCTTGCATTCGCCATGACACTGGCCGGGATGGACCGGGCCAATGTGAAGCTTGCTACCCAGCTGGCATTGGTGCCGGTGTGGTTCCTGGCGGTGTACCTGCTGGTAACCGCGCTGACGCCGTTGAGCCTGCGCGCCTGGCAAAGGTTTCGCTGGGGCAGCATCGCTGTTCTGGTGGCGGCTGCCGTTGCGATCGACTGGCTCACCCTGGCGCAGGGCGTGCCCTATGTGAACTTCGCCAATTTCCTGTTCGTGTGGGTGGGTATCCACCAGCTTGGCTATGCGTGGAACGATGGCGCATTTGCCAGCGTGGTGAGGGCGCTGGCGTGGTTTGCGGCCGCGCTGGCGGCGCTGATCGGCCTGACAGTATTCGGACCCTATCCGATCGCGATGATTGGCGTTCCCGGGGCAGAGATAACCAATTCAATGCCGCCCACGATCGCGCTGCTGGCGTTGGGCGTGATGCAGGCCGGGCTGGTACTGGCACTCGAACCATGGGGGCGCCGGATGCTTCAAAACCTTGGCGTCTGGACGGCCACCGTGCTGATGAATGGCATGATCATGACCGTCTATCTGTGGCACCTGACCGCGTTTGTGCTGGTGATGGTATTTGCCTGGCTGATGGGCGGTGTCGGCTTGCACGTCTTTCCGGGAACGGCCGAATGGTGGTGGACGCGCCCGATCTGGTTTGCACTCTACATCGCAGCGCTCTTGCCGATGATCGCGCTGTTTGCCCGGCACGAGCGCATGTTCGGCCCGATCCGGGGAGGGCGCACCGTGCCCAGACTGCGTGTGGCGCTGGGCGTGCTGGCGATCTGCGTTGGCCTCGCCATGACCGCAGCGATCAGCATTGCCAGCCCGGAAGGGCTGACCGGCGTAAGGTTTTGGGTTGTGGCGCTTCCCTTTGTCGGCGCGGCGCTGCTGGGCTTCGGTCCGGTATATGGCTGGTTCAGGCGTGACCGGCAGGCGTCAGGCGGATCGGTCGGCTAAGCGCAATTCCGCCTCGGCCATATAACCGCGCGTCAGCGGCAGCGCGTGGCGGCTGCGCGCGAACTGGATCTGGTAATTGCCCATGCCGCCATATTCGAAGACCGATGTCGCGCCCGCGAGATAGAAGGTCCACATGCGGTAAAAGCGCTCGTCCATCATGGCGATGATGGCATCGCGTTTGGCCTCGCAATTGGCGTACCAGGCGCGCAGGGTCCTGGCATAATGCAGCCGCAGCGTTTCGATGTCGGAATGGATCAGGCGCATCTTTTCGGACGCGGCGAGCGTTTCGGACAAGGCCGGGATATAGCCGCCCGGGAAGATGTATTTCGCGGTGAAGGCATCGGTTGTTCCGGGCCCGCCAAACCGGCCGATGGTGTGGAGCAGCATCACGCCGTCATCGGCGAGCAAATTGGCGCAGGCGCGAAAGAATGTCTCGAACTGCGGGCGCCCGACGTGCTCGAACATGCCGACCGAGACGATCCGGTCGAACTTTTCGCCGCGCGCAGCGAGATCGCGATAATCGACCAGCTCGAAGCTGACGCGATCAGCGACACCGGCGGCCTCCGCGCGCTCGCGGGCAAGCGCCAGCTGTTCCTCTGACAGGGTTATGCCCAGCACCCGGACGTCGAAATGCCGGGCCAGGTAAATGGCCATGCCGCCCCAGCCGCAGCCGATGTCGAGCACCCGCTGCCCGTCTAAAAGCGCCAGCTTCGCCGCGATATGCGCGAGCTTGGCCTCCTGCGCCTGGGCCAGCGTTTCCACTCCATCTGCCCAGTAGGCGCAACTGTATTGCATGTGCTCGGGATCGAGCATCAGGCGGTAGAAGTCGTTGCCGATGTCATAATGGTGCGCGACGTTGCGTTTGGCGCTGCGGGCTTCATTGAAAGAATTGGCGATGAACTTGGCACCGTTGCGCAGGCGCCTGAGGGGGGAGGGGGCTTCAGCCTGCCGCCACGCTCCCACGGCTGGTTGGCGCGCACCAGCTGGATAAGCTGCATGATGTCGCCCTGTTCGATGACGATGCGCCCGTCCATATAGGCCTCGCCAGCGCCGAGCCGCGGATCGAGTACTATGTCGCGCGCCACGCGGCTGTCAGTGAAACGGATGGCGACTTCGGGAGAGCCTTCCTCGGGGCTGCCGAGGGTGTGCGTCTTGCCTGAGGCTAGGGTAAGGGTGAGCTGGCCGCGCTTGACGATCGAGCCGAGGAACCGGTCGATCAGCGCGCTGCTCATTCCGCCGCTTCCCTCAGCTCCGGATCGAAGCGCCATGCAGGCACTTCCGCCATAGCACGCAACCGGGCGGATTCCTCGGCGATGTATTCGCGCGTCATCGGGATCGCCGCGCGATCCTTCACATACTGGATCTGCCAGTTCACCATCATGCCATTGCGAAAGCTCTGTTCCGCCCCGGCGAGATAGAACAGCCACATGCGGTAGAACTGCTCGTCATACATCTCTGTGATCTCCTGGCGGTGCATCACAGTGCGATTGTACCACTCTTCCAGCGTATAGCTGTAATGGAATCGCATCGCCTCGACGTCCATCACCTGCCAGCCGGCCTTTTCGCTTTCGCTCACGAGTTCGGACAGCGCGGGGATATAGCCGCCGGGGAAGATGTATTTGCGGGTCCAGGCATCGGTGAATCCGGGCGGGCCCGAACGGCCGCAGCAGTGGCTGATCATCACGCCGCCGGGCTTGAGCAGGCGGTGCGTGTGCTCGAAGAATTGCGGGTAGTGGATCGTGCCGACATGTTCGAGCAGCCCGACGGAGGATATCCGGTCGAACTCGCCGGTGACGTCGCGATAGTCCATCAGGTGGAACTGCACCTTGTCTGCCACGCCTTCGGCCTCGGCCCGTTCCTTGCAGAAGGCGATCTGGTCAGGCGCGAGCGCTACGCCGGTTACTTCCACGCCGTACATCTTGTGCAGGTAGAGCGCGAAACCGCCCCAGCCGCAGCCAATGTCCAGCACTTTCATGCCCGGCTTCAGATACATCTTGGCGGCGAGATGCGCCTTCTTGTCCATCTGCGCCTGCTCGAGCGAGGTCGATGCCGGATCGTCCTCGCGGTAATAGGCCATGGTGTACTGGCGATCCTCGTCCAGGAAACGCTCGTAGAGTTCGCGGGTGAGGTTATAGGTGTGCTCGGCATTCTTGCGGGCCGATCCGCGCAGATTGATGCCGTCGATGGCCGCGATCGCCTTGTGCGCCAGCTTGCGCAGTGGACCCTGAGCTTTCAGCGTTTCGTCGCCCAGCCGCTTTGCGTTCATGGTGACGAACAGGATCATGTCGCGGATGTCATGCGGCGCCTCGACCACCAGCCAGCCCCACATGAACGCCTCGCCCGCGCCCAGCTGCGGATAGCGGGCGATATGCGCGGCAGCCTTTGGGTGCGTCAGCCGGATGTGGACGGGGCCGGGCCTGCCGCCCACTTCGGGGGGATAGCTGCCCGGTTCGGTACCGTAGACATATTCCCTGCCGTCATGATCGGTCACGATCAGCTGCCCGTGCTTGATCGCCTTCTTCAGGAATTTGTCCAGCAACCACATAATCTTGCGTCCCCCCAGTGCAGACTTGCTGACAGACTGCGCGTGCAAGGCTAGGCTGTCAATCGCGGAGGGGATGGAGATGGCTGAAGCGAAAACCCAGGTCACGGGAGCTGATCCGGCGGATTTCATCGAAGCAGTCGAGCCGGAGTGGAAACGCGAGGAAGCGCGGGTCATCGACGCGCTTTTTCGCAAAGTCACGGGCGAGACGCCCAAGATGTGGGGCCCGGCGATCATCGGCTATGGCGAGTACAGCACCACATACGCCAGCGGACGCGATGTGACCTGGATGCGCGCCGGGTTCAGCCCGCGCAAGGCCAAGCATTCGCTTTACCTGATGGGCGGCTATTGCGACGAGATTGCGGCCCGACGCCGGGACGAGCTGCTGCTGAGACTGGGCAAGTATTCGACCGGCAAGAGCTGCCTCTACATCAACAAGCTGGCCGATATCGATCTGGAGGTGCTGGAGCAGATGATCGCCGCCGACTGGGAGGCGATGGCGCGCCGGTTTCCGCAATAGGGCGCGGCTGAAAGTCCAGTGAACGATCGTGCGCCCGACAAGACTGTTGTTCAAGCCAGCGGCGCGGCGCGACTTGAGGCGATCGAGTTGCGCAAGAATTTCGGCAAACGCCCGGTTCTCGATGGCGTATCCCTGACGATTGAGCAGGGCGAGGTGGTTGGCCTGTTCGGACCGGACGGTGCGGGCAAGACCACGACCTTCTATTGCCTACTTGGCCTGTTGCGCCCCGATATGGGCCGCGTCACGCTTGATGGGCAGGACGTGTCGCGCCTGCCCTTCTACCGCCGCGCCGTGCTGGGTCTTGCCTATCTGCCCGAGCAGCCGTCGATATTTCGCGGACTGACGGTGGAGCAGAACATCCGGTCCATGCTCGAAGTGGTCGAGCCGGTGCGCGAACTTCGCGAAGAACGGCTGGAGGATTTGCTCGACGCGCTCGACCTGGTGCGCTTGCGTGACGCCGCGGCGACGTCGCTCTCGGGTGGCGAGCGGCGGCGCTGCGAAGTGGCCCGCGCCCTGGCGCTCGATCCCAAGATCATCCTGCTTGACGAACCCTTTGCCGGGATCGACCCGCTTACCATCGCCAGCATCAAGGAAATGATCGGCGAAATGCGCAGCCGCAATATCGGCATATTGCTGACCGACCAGAATGTGCCGGAAATGCTGGGCGTGATCGAGCGCGCCTATGTCATGGACGGGGGGCGGATAATCTTTTCAGGCACGCCGGAGGAAATGCTGCGCGAACCGCTGGTGATCGATCATTACCTGGGGCAGGGGCATCGCAGCTAAAGCCCGGCATACCACTGGTAGCCGTACTGATCCTCCCAGAACCCACCTTTGCCGCCCTCGATATCGTCCAGGCTGGCAACCGCTTCGATCCCGGTTAGGTATTTTGGGTGCTTGTAGCCAAGCTGGCGCTCGATCCGCATGCGCAGTGGCGCGCCGTTCTTTTCGGGGAGCGGTTCGCCATTGAGCATATGCGCGACAATGGTTTGCGGATGATAGGCATCGACCATGTCGATGCTCTCGTAATATTTGTGGCCATAGAGCGTATCGGCGCAGCGGAAGACGATGAAATTCGCCTCTGGCAGCACCCCTGCGGCGTCGAGCAGCAGCGACAATTGCGGACCGGTCCACTCGCCGATCGCGCTCCAGCCCTCGACGCAGTCATGCCTTGTGATCTGGGTGCGCTGGGGCAGCTTGCGGATGTTCTCAAGGCTCAACGCCAGCGGCGTTTTGACTAGCCCGGTGACTTCGAGTTCCCACTCCGCAAACCCGCTTGCCAATTGGGTGCGATAGTAGGCGCTGTCGACAGTGACGGACCCATTGCCCTTGAAGGTGGGCGAAAGGTCCGCACGGGTGAATTCCGGGGCCAGCGCTTGCCGGTTGGCCAGCGCGCGGTGGGCCTTGAGATGCCAGTCCTGCGCATGTTCGAACAGCGATTGCCCAAGGTTGCTTTCCGCCACTTTGGAACAGCCAGCCGCAAACAGCCCGGCCATTCCGGCGATGATGTTCCTACGCTGCATGTTGACCTCCCGTGATCATGTCGCGGATCTGCTTCATCGGTCCGGACAGCAGCACCAGCGCGATATGGACGATGGAGAAGCCGAAAATCGCCCATGCGGTGATGAAATGGATCGAGCGCGCACTCTGCCGCCCTCCAAATATCTCGACCAGCCATGGCGCGGCCGGCTCGATACCCGGGCTGATCGCCATGCCGGTGAAGATCATCACCGGCAGGAATACCCCCAGCACCGAGCCATAGGCCAGCTTCTGCAGGAAATTGAACTTCGCCCCCTCATGCTCGAAATTGAGCTTCAGGTGTTCGACCACATCGTGCCAGATCGCGGAGGGCGTCCATTCGGCGCGGGTCGTGCGCAGGTCGCGCCAGAAGTGGCGGTTCACCAGCATGGCCACCCACATCACCAGCAGGCCTACGGCAAAGGGCCAAGCCATCAGGAAGTGCCAGGCGCGCGCTTCGGCAAGGCTGTAATAGCCCGGGATGGTCGCCCAGTCGGGAAAGCGCATGACGGAGGTCCAGGCGCCGATGCCGTCAAAACCGTAATCGCCCCAATAAAGATATCGGTGGGCGTTGGAGATATTGAGCCCGCTCATGAACAGCACGATCACGCAGAGCGCGTTGATCCAGTGCCACAGGCGCGTCGATAGCGCGTGTTTCTTCATCAATTACCCCCCATTTCACGTGCCAGCCAGATCACGTCGCGTGGCTGAGCCAGCAAGTGTTGCCCGCTGTCGACGAAGATCGTTTCGCCGCTCCGCAAGTACCCTTGGGCCAGCATCAGTGCGGCCGCGGCGACTTCGTCCGGCCCGGTCTTGCGCTTGAGCAGATTGAGCCGGTGGGAGACCTCGATCTCGTCCTCGTTCTGGTCATGGCTGGCGAGGATCGCGCCGGGGGCCAGGCCATAGACCCGGTCATCGGGCCCGGCGGCGCCCGTCGCCAGCATCGGTATGGTTGCAGCAAGCGCGTGCTTGCTCATGGTGTAGCTGAAGAAATCGGGGTTGGGGTTTTCCAGCTTTTGGTCGGTAATGTGGATCACGCGCCGTCCCCCCGTTGCCCTGGCCGTGGCCAGAAAGGCCTGCGCCATGCGCGCGGGCGTTTCGGCGTTAACCTGCATCACAGCCTTGTTCGTCGCGGGATCGAGGCCGGTTACGGGGTCGTAGGGAAAAATCGACGCATTGTTAATGAGTACACGCCAATCGGGCAGCCGAGCCGCCAAGGCTTCGACCATGGCGACCGCTGCGTCGCCATCTGCAAGGTCGCATTGCACGATCTCGGCCGAGGGCAGGCTATCGGCCAGCGCACGGGCTTCATCATCCGAACCACGATAATGGATCACGGTGTGCCAGCCGGCTTCCGCGAACGCCTGCACGATGCGGGCGCCGATCCGCGCCGCCCCCCCCGTAACCAAGACTGCTGGCCTCGACATAAAAACTGTTGAGCAGATTCGCTGTCACTTGGCTAGGGAGTGCTGAATCGCAAAGGAGAAACGCGATGAAGCTCGATCTGGTTGACGTGTTCGGTTCCGGCCCGCTTAGCGGCAATCCCCTGGCTGTGGTGCATGGGGGCGATGACCTGAGCGCGGATGAAATGCTGGCGCTGACGCGTTGGCTGGGCTTTTCCGAGACGACCTTCCTGCTGCCGCCAACCGATCCGGCGGCGGATTACCGGGTGCGGATCTTCTATCCCGCAGGCGAACTGCCGTTCGCGGGGCACCCGACACTGGGCAGCGCGCATGCATGGCTGGGGGCGGGAGGTTTGCCCAGGCAGCCTGGCACGATCGTGCAGGAGTGCGGGGTGGGCCTGGTCGAAGTGCGGCAGGACGGTGCGCGACTGGCGTTCAAGGCGCCGCCGCTGACCAAAAGCGGGCCGCTGAGCGCTGAAGAGCGCGCCAATGCGATCGCGCTGACGGGGGTTGATCCTGATGCCGTGATCGAAGCGGTACATGTCGCTAATGGCCCAGGCTGGCAATTGCTGCGGCTTCGCTCTGCCGATGACGTGCTGGCGGCCGAACCTGCGGCCAAGGCGCCAGCGGGCACTGATATCGGGCTCGCCGGGCCGTGCGATGCGGGGGAGGGCGCCGATTGGGAACTGCGCGCATTCTTTACCGACGCAATCGGACGTTTCGTAGAGGATCCGGTGACCGGCAGCTTCAACGCCGGGGTCGCGATGCACCTGTTCGGCTCAGGCATGGCGCAGGGCAGCTATCGTGCGGCGCAGGGGCGCAAGACCGGGGCGGACGGATTGGTCCATTGCCGGCAGGACGACGCAGGGGGCATCTGGATCGGCGGGACCTGCGCAACCGTGGCGCAACAAGCCGGTCTCACTGCCTTCGGATAGGAAAAGGGCGCGCCAGCAATTGCCAGCGCGCCCTTGATCCCGATTGGCGAATTAACCGATTAGCGGCACTGCAAATTGCCGCGGTCAATCTCGCGACCCAGTACGCCGCCGATCGCCGCACCGAGCAGCGCGCCCAGCGTCTTGTCGCCGCGACCGGCAAGCTCGTGCCCGGCCAATGCGCCAACGCCGGCACCAATCACGAGGCCAGTCGTGCCGTTGTCGCGCTTGCAGTAATATTTGCCATCCCTGCCGCGCCAGATGTAGCTGTCGCGCGAAATGCGGCGCGGCTCGATATAGTAACCGCGTGAATCGTAGATGGCGCGGTCCTTGGCGCGCTTGCCATGCGCCGGGGCCCAGGGCGGCGGGTCAGCGGCTGCGGGAGCCGCAGTGCCAAGCCCGGTCAGCGCCATGCTGGCAGCGGCGAATGCGATTGCGATCTTCTTCATCGTTCTGTCCTTTCCGTTTCCCTGTGACGGATTAACGGTCGGTTTCGTTCATCGATCCACAACGCCAGATGAACGGTGAAGGTAAATGCGAATAATGCGACAGAGCGTGCGCCGGAGTGCGACGAACTGTTACCGGAAGTTTATGCCAAGCGCTTGTCGATGTCACGGACCAGCCGGTCCGACACGCGGTCAAGTACGCCGAGTTCCCTCAGTTGATCATCTGGGGCGCGGTAAGCACCATAAACTGCAAGAAATGCGCGCGCGACGCTCCACGCCTCATGGCCACGTTCGACCCGTTCGAGCATGTCCCCGGCTTGCGCACTGCCTGGCTCCAGCACGCGGTAGAACCAGCCCGATCGGCTGGCTGCGACCAGCGCCTTGACCATGCCCTTTGCACCCAGATGCTGCTCTATGGTGGAGCAGGGCTGGCGCGGCTGGCTCACTTCGATCAGCGCGCTGCCAAGCCGGAACCGGTCGCCAATGCAGACGTCATGCTCGGTGATCCCGATGGTGGAGATGTTCTCGCCCATGCTGCCAGGCTGCGCGAGCCGCGGCAGGGCGCCGAAATGGTGCATCAGCCAGCCATAGGTCTCATGCGGGAAATGATGCAGCGCCATGGCCGGATAGCCGTGATGCGCGCGATCGACCTGTACATCGCTGGCGATGCCGCGCTCGCCAATCGCGACCGGGCCAGTGATTGGCTGCTTTGATATCCCGCTGCTTTTGCCATTGGGGAGGGCGCCGGCGGCACCAGCGCAGATCGCGTCAACCCGGACCTTCACGCCTGTGCTGCCTCGCGATCCCGCTCCGCGCGGCTCTTCTTCTCGGCAGCCGTTTTCAGCTGGCCGCAGGCCGCGTCAATGTCGCGCCCGCGCGGGGTTCGGACCGGGGCGCTGATGCCGCCTTCGAACACGATTTCCGCGAAGCGCTTGACCCGCTCCGGCGTGGAGCATTCGTAGGGTGCGCCCGGCCAGGGATTGAACGGGATGAGGTTCACCTTGGCCGGCAGCTTGTATTCGCGGATCAGGCGGACCAGCTCGCGCGCGTGCTCGTCGCTGTCGTTCTTGTCCTTGAGCATGACATATTCGAAGGTGATCCGCCGCGCGTTGCTGGCGCCGGGATAGGCGGCACAGGCCGACAGCAGTTCCTCGATGCCGTACTTCTTGTTCAGCGGTACGATCTCGTCGCGGATGTCCTTGGTCACGGCGTGCAGCGACACCGCGAGGTTGACCCCGATCTCCTCGCCGCAGCGGTCCATCATCGGCACCACGCCGCTCGTCGACAGGGTGATGCGGCGCTTCGACAGGGCCAGGCCGTCGCCGTCCATCACCAGTTTGAGCGCGGTCTTGACGTTGTCGAAATTGTAGAGCGGCTCGCCCATGCCCATCATCACGATATTGGTGAGCAGGCGCCCGTCGGAGGTGTACTGCGCGCTGTCTTCGTCCTCGTCCAGGCCAGCCATGCTGCCCTTGGGCCATTCGCCCAGCGCGTCACGCGCCAGCATGACCTGGCCGACGATCTCGCCCGGGGTCAGGTTGCGCACCAACTTCATCGTGCCGGTGTGGCAGAACCGGCAATTGAGCGTGCAGCCGACCTGGCTGGAGACGCATAGCGTGCCGCGATCCGCATCGGGGATGAACACCATCTCGAAATCGTGGCCATCTGCCGTGCGCAGCAGCCACTTGCGGGTTCCATCGACCGAATGCTGCGCCTCGACCACCTCGGGCCGGCCGATCACGAACCGTTCGGCGAGCCATGGGCGCATTGTCTTGGCGATGTCGGTCATTGCCTCGAAATCGGTCACGCCGCGGTGATAGAGCCAGTGGAACACCTGCTTGGCGCGCAGCTTGGCCTGCTTTGCGTCAAGCCCGGCTTCTGCAAACAGCTCGCGGATACGTTCCTTGGGCAGGCCGATCAGGTCGATACGGCCGTCGGCGCGCGGCGTGATGTCACGCGCGACGGGAACGGGATCCACCGGTCCGGGGATCGACATGAGGGCGGTATCGGCCATGGAGCGCGCGCATATAGTGCGACGCGGTGGCTTTGGCTAGCGCTTGCGGCTCAAGGCTGCCGGGGCGCAACCAAGCGTGGCGGCATCGATCGCGCTGGCGGCGCCCGCCAGCACATAACGATCGGTGAAGCGCCGCCCGCTGATAGTCGTGGAGCTCACACTCATGCTCTCGGCCGAACGCAGGGCAGCCACGATGGCTGCATCCATTGCCGGGTCCGCCGCCCAGGCGTCTCCTCCTCCGCCCACGAGCACGAAGCTGCGCCCGCCCACCCGCAGGGACACGCGGGCATTCGGGCGGATTTCGCGCGACAGCCGGAAATGCACCTGGCCGCGGATCTGCCGGTTGGGCCAGCTGCCGATGCTGGCATAGGGTTCGTACTGGCGGGCGCGCATTGTTTCCGCGCCAGTCGGTTCAGGCTTGGCAATCGCATAGCAGCGCGGGATCTGTGCGTCGCGAAAGGCTGCCCAGCCGGAAAACACGCCCAGGCTCTCCTTCGCGGCGAGCGGCGCTGCGAGCATCAGGAACAGCGCGAACGGCAGGGCAGGGCGAAAGCGGCTAGTCATAACTGATCGCCACCACTTCCCATTCCTTCGTGCCTGAGGGAAGGCGCACAACCCGCAAATCCCCGACCGACGCGCCTCTGAGCGCGCGGGCCAGCGGCGAATTCCAGCCGATCCGCCCGGCGCCAGCATCCTGCTCGTCATCGCCAACAATGGTCAAAACCTTCCGGTTGTCGTCCTCGTCGGCAATTTCCACACTCGCGCCGAAATATACCCGCGCCGTGTCAGGCTGCTCATTCGGGTCGACCACCCGCAGCGCTTTCATCCGCCGCGCCAGATGCGCCAGTTCGCGGTCGATCTCGCGCATGCGCTTGCGGCCATACAGGTAATCGCCATTCTCGCTGCGATCGCCATTGCCCGCCGCCCAGCTGACGATTTCGACGATCTTCGGGCGCTCGTCTCCCAGCAAATGGTCGTAGCGCGCCTTGAGCGCCGCCATGCCTTGCGGCGTGATCGGGTCCCCTTGCGGTTTCACTTCAGGTCAGCGCTGGAGGAAATAGTCGATTGTCCGCGGCTTGCCGCCGGGGGCCTTGCTCGGATGCATATTGTCATAGGCGACGGCATTTCCGAGCACGCGCATGATGTAATAGCGGGTCTCGAAATTCGCGGGGATCTTCTCGATCCACGTGACATAGTCGATCGCCCCTGTGCGCGGATCGCCGTTTGCCCGCAGCCATTGGTTTACGCGGCCTGGGCCGGCATTGTAGGCGCCGATCGCAAGCGGGTATGCGCCACCATAATAGTCGAGCATGCGGCGGAAATAGGCATCGCCCAGCTTGATATTGTATTGGGTGTCGTCGGTCAGGCTGGCGGACATGTAGTTGACGCCCAGCTTGACCGCCTGTTCGCGCGCGGTACCCGGCATCAGCTGCATCATCCCGCGCGCACCGGCGTGGCTGACGCGATTCTGGTCGAATTCGCTCTCCTGCCGCATGATCGCATGCGCCATGGTCCAGTTGGCGGTCATGGGGACTTGCACGGTCGGGTGGGCAAAGCGTTCGAACCCGGTCAGCCCGTGCTCAGGTGCGGTTGCACCGGCCACTACTGCGAATTCCTCAAGCCGCAGCTCTCGCGAAAGTTCGGCAAGCAGGGCCATATCGGCCGGCGTGCGTGCCTTGTCTGCCAGCGCTTCGAAGAAAGCGCGCTCGGTCCGCCAGTCGCGCCGGGCCGAAGCAATCGAGCGGAGCGCCCTGACCAAAGGCTTGCGATCGAATTCGGCGCGTTCTTCGGGTGAGATCTGGACCGGGGGCGTTTCCGCGAATTGCGGCATCGGCTGGCCCAAGGCGCTGAGCGCCAGCTGGCCATAATACTGGTCGCCATATTGCGCGGCCATGCCGAAATAGCGGTTTGCGTCGTTCGTGTTGCCCGCCTGGCGCGACGCACGACCCGCCCAATAGAACCCTTTCGCCCGCGTCAGCGGCGTCTTGGCCGCCGCGCCATAACGGTAGAACAGCGGGGCGGCGGCAGCACCGTCACCCAGCTTCCACAGCGCCTCGGTGCCACCAAGCCACATGAGGTCGGTATATTTGTCGCGCAGACGGAAAGACCCGTCGCTCACATCGGTGCCCGGGGCGAACAGGTCATCGACCGACGCCGCGATCCTGACCGCCCGCTGCGCGCCTGCGCCCTTGGCGGCGGTCAGCATTTCGCTGACCATGTCGGCTGCATCATGCGGCAGGCCTGCAAATTTCGGCCTGCTGGCCAGCACATCGATCGCCTGCGAAATCCGCTGGTTCTTCCGGTAGTAGCGGACGAGGTTGTAGACCACGCCCGGCTGGTCGAGCGCGGCGCGCGGGATGGCGATGCCTTCATCGGCGGCCAGCTCGTCGCGCAGCAGCGCAATGCGCTTGGTGAAAAGGTCACGCTTCTCAGGCGATGTCATCAGGATGTGGCGCTGTGCGGCATCAGCCGCACCTTGCCATAGCAATGCCTCCATCCGGGCGTCATTGTCGTCCTGGGTGAAAATCCCGGCATAAAGGCCAAGGATATAGGCCTCAGCGGTGTCGCTCATTGCGCCGCCGCGCCAGGCTGCCCTGGCTACGTCGCGAGCTTCAGGCCGCTGTACAGATGACAGCGCCAGCGCATAGCGCGCCCGGCCTGTATTGGTCAGCGGCGGATAAGCGTCGAAATAGGCGACCAGCGCTTCGGGCGAGGGCGCCTCGCTGTCGAGCGCGCTTTCGGCCCGCGCTTGCAGGCGGGCGGCGCGCGGAAAATCCGGATAGGCGAGCAGGAAACCCGAATAGGCGTTGAAGCCCAGCCGATCGTTGGCGTTGAGGTCTTCCCAGCGGCTGATCGCCAGATCGGTGCGGGTCGGCTGCTGTGCCACCAGTTGCGTCCGCGCCATGTCCCAGCTGGCGGCATCCTTGGTCGCCGCCGGCGCACTCATCAGCAGGCTTGCGCTGCCAAGGAACAGCGTTGCCATCAGATATTTGCTGCGAGAGGTATTTTGCATGCTGGACATAGTGCCTGCCCGCTCCTTATCAGGCCGTGAACAGCCTTGGAAAGCCCACGGCGTTGCATTTTCCCCTCGCGCGGATAATGCCATCAAGAAAGGTCCGAAATCAATGTTTTCTGGTTCCATTCCTGCTCTGGTGACTCCGTTTCGCAATGGGGTGTTCGACGAAGCCGCGTTTCGCCGCCTGGTTGACTGGCAGATCGAACAAGGCAGTTCGGCGCTGGTGCCGTGCGGAACGACCGGCGAAGCGTCGACCCTTTCCAATGCCGAACACCACCGGGTGATCGAAGTCTGCATCGAACAGGCGGCGGGCCGGGTGCCGGTAATTGCGGGTTGCGGATCGAACGATACGCGCAACGCGCTGCTCCACATGAACTTCTCGCGCAAGGCAGGGGCGGCAGCGGGCTTGTGCGTTGCCCCGTACTACAACCGGCCGAGCCAGCGCGGGCTGATTGCGCATTTCAGTTTCCTGGCGGAAAACAGCGACCTGCCGATCGTTCTTTATAACGTTCCCGCGCGCACGGTGACCGATATCGAGGATGAAACGGTGGTTGCGCTGGTCAAGAAGTACCCTGACCGGATCGTGGCGATCAAGGATGCGAGCGGCGATTTGTCGCGCGTCGCCGACCACCGCATGGGGATCGGGCGCGAGTTCTGCCAGCTTTCCGGCAATGACGAACTTTGGCTGCCACACTCGGCAGCAGGCGGGCGGGGCTGCATTTCTGTGACCGCCAATGTCGCTCCGGCGCTTTGCGCGGAATTCCACGAAGCGATCGCCGCGAATGAGCTCAAGAAGGCGCGTGAGCTGAACGACCGGCTGTTTCCGCTGCATTACGCCATGTTCAGCGATGCCTCGCCCGCGCCGGTCAAATATGCGCTTAGCCGGGTGCATGACTGGATCGAACCGACGGTGCGCCTGCCGCTGGTCGAATGTTCGGACGCGGCGAAGAAGCAGGTCGACGAAGCGCTGGCGATCGCCGGGCTGCTCTGACCAGACCGCCCCTTTCGCTTTGATGTTTTAGCCCCTACATGGCGCGCCATCATGGCTCGCCCGAAACCCGAAACCTTCGACAAGCAGAAGACCGTCGCCGAAAACCGGCGTGCGCGGTTTGACTATGCCATCGAGGACAAGTTCGAAGCCGGGCTGGCGCTGTCCGGCACTGAAGTGAAGGCGCTGCGCGCGGGCGAGGCCTCGATCGCCGAAAGCTATGCTGAAGTCCGCGATGGCGAGGTGTGGCTCGTCAATGCCAATATCCCCGAATACAGCCATGGCAACCGGCTCAACCACGAGCCGCGCCGCCCGCGCAAGCTGCTGCTCCATGCCCGCGAGATCGAAAAACTGTTCGGCGCGGTAGAGCGCAAGGGCATGACGCTGATCCCGCTGTCGATCTATTTCAACAAGACCGGCCGGGCGAAGGTTGAACTGGCGCTGGCCAAGGGCAAGCAGGCGCATGACAAGCGCCAGTCGATCAAGGAACGCGACTGGAAGCGCGACAAGGCGCGGCTGATGCGCGAACGGGGCTAAAAAAACCGGTTTCGCTGTTGCGGATTCACCATATTGTCAGGGAAATCCTGCTACCCATATCGGCCAGATAACCCGCTTTGCCGAAATTGCCGCGTGCTCCCCTTGCGGAGCGGCAGTTTCGGGCGCAAGGCGGCGGCGGAAAAGGCAATGGCGACCACGATCGAAAACATGGCTGGCGGACAAATTGCGCAGCTATTTCCCGACTCGCGAGGAAATGGCCGGCAATCGCTGGCTTGCGCCGATTGCGCATCGCTTCCTCAGCCCTGAGCTGTGGCGCTTTACCCGCCGCTCGGTGCCGCGCGGAGTGGCGCTGGGCCTGTTCGCCGCCTTTATCGTGCCGATCGGCCAGATTTTCCTCGCGGCGTTCCTGGCACTTCCGGCGCGGGCCAATGTGCCGCTAGCGGCAGCGGTGACCTTTGTCACCAATCCCTTCACGCTGCCCTTCTGGCTGGTTGTCGCCAACAAGGTTGGGGGCCTGACGCTGATGGTCGACGCGGCCACAGCCGGGGTGGCAACCCATGGCATGGAAAGCGGGCGGTTTGCCTGGCTGGAAGAGCTTTGGGAGCTGGCCGGCGTCACCGCCTTCGGTTTCATCGTGCTGGCCGTTGTGACCGCGGCGATCGGCTATCTGGCATCAGGCGCGATCTGGCGCATCATCGTATCGCGCCGCCGCTCCCGGCGATTGCGGCAGATGGAAATGCGGCTGGATGACCGGCTCGGGGTCGGCAAAGGATGAATTTGCGAGCCGGTTTGCTGGACGGCAAGGCAATCGACCAACCCACAGTGCTGCTGGGCGGTATCGCCGGTGCGATGCTGCTGAGTGCGGCAATCCTGTGGCTCGCTACAGGCGAAATCCTGCTGGTGCTGGCATATGCACTGGGCCTCGCGGTGCTGTTTGGCGCAGGCCTTGCCATGCAGCGCCTGCAATCCCTGCCACAGGGCGAAATCGCTGCTGCCATTGACTGGTCGGTGACGGTTGCCGCGATTGACAAACCTGGCGAAGCGATTGCCATTACTGACCGCGCCAACCGGCTGGTGTGCGCCAATTCAGCCTATGTTGAATGGTTTGGCGTGGATGCCGCGCCGCCCAGCTTGCCGGTTGAGCGAGCGGCGCTTGAGGAGCTTGTGCGGCTGGTCCGCCGGGCATGGCGCGATGGGAAGGCTCAGGCTGATCGACTTGACGGCACGAACGGCACGACACCGTTTACAGCCAGTGCGCAACGTGCGGGCAGGGGTGATGATCACCTGATCTGGCGCTTCCGCAAGATCGAACCCAAGATCGCCGATCCGCTGGCGAGTTACGATGTGACAGGGGCGTTCGGGCGGATGCTGGCCAAGGCCGGGATCGAAGCTGCCATCACCGGCCCCGATGGCACGATCAAGAGTGCCAGTGCCGGTTTCGCAGAGCGCGCCGCCGGAGACGCGCATACCACTCTGGCCGGGCAGGATTTCGTGTCTTTCCTTCGCTCCGACGACCGCGAGCGCATTTATTTCGCGCGCGAAGGCAAGGGCGGAACGCCGCAGACCCTGATCCATGTCCCGCTGGACGATCCCGACAATCCCTCGCCGGCAGGGCCGGAAGAGGCGCAATCGCTGATGCTGCTGGTCGATAGCGGGGTTGGCATCGGTTCCGGATGGGAAACATCTTCCCAAGGCGTGGCCCAGCTGGAGGCATTGCTGGCGCAGCTGCCGCTAGGCCTCGCCATGACCGATCGGGATGGCCGGTTCCTGTTCTCGAATGAGGCATTCCTGCGGGCGATCGACCGCGAGCAGCGCGGGCTTCCGGCATTCCCGACCGATCTGGTGGTGCGGGAGGACAAGGCCGCGCTGTCTGACGCGGTGCGGCGCCATGGCCGCGGTCCTGCCACCAGCGGCAACATGGCGATACGGCTGAGCCATGCGCCCGATGAGACGGTATCGCTGGGCTTGGCCGGCGTGCGCGGGTTGGGCGAAGCCGCTGTCCTGCTGAGCCTCACAGACTCGAAGGAAGAAACCCAGCTCAAGCGCCAGGTCGCACAAGCCACCAAGATGCAGGCGGTGGGCCAGCTGGCCGGCGGCGTGGCACATGACTTCAACAATGTGCTGACCGCGATCATCGGCACATGCGACCTGATGCTGCTGCGTCACACGCCGGGGGACAGCGATTACGACGATATCCAGCAGATCCGTGCGAATTCGAACCGGGCCGCCTCGCTGACGCGGCAATTGCTGGCTTTCTCCCGCCAGCAAACGCTGCGCCCTGAAATCCTGCAGCTGCCCGATGTCGTCAGCGAAGTGAACCCGCTGATCACCCGCCTGCTTGGCGAAAAGATCGAATACAAGGTGCAGCATGACCGCGACCTGGGGCCGGTGCGTGCCGACCCGCAGCAGCTTGAACAGGTGATCATGAACCTTGCGGTCAATGCGCGCGATGCGATCCAGATGCACCGCGGCGGGGCGGGCAAGATTACGTTGACCACACGCCGGGTGAATATGCGGCAGGTTGAGCAGATGGGTTCGGAAATCCTCCCTGCGGCCGACTATACCGTGCTGGTGGTCGAAGACACCGGCGGGGGCATACCGCCGCAGGTGATGCCAAAGCTGTTCGAACCGTTCTTCACCACCAAGGAGCAAGGCAAGGGCACCGGGCTTGGCCTGTCGACCGCATACGGTATCGTCAAGCAGTCGGGCGGCTTCCTGTTCGCAGACAATGTGACGGGTGCTGGCGGGCGCGTGATCGGTGCGCGTTTCGCAGTCTATCTTCCGGTCCACCAAGGGCCGATGCCGCAGGCACCGCAAGCACCCGCTGAAGCGCCGTCGAGCGAATGGTCGGGCGGCGGGCGCATCCTGCTGGTGGAGGACGAAGACATGGTGCGTGCCGTGGCCGAGCGCGCGCTCAGCCGCGCAGGCTATGTCGTCACCCCCTGTGCCGATGGCGAGGAAGGACTTGCCGCCATCACCTCCGGGGGGCGAATTCGACCTGGTCGTAAGCGATGTCGTGATGCCCGGGATGGATGGCCCGGCCATGGCGCGCGCGATCCGCCAGACGCAGCCCGATCTGCCGGTGCTGTTCATGTCCGGCTATGCCGAGGAACAGCTGCGCAAGGATATCGACATCCCGCGCATGCACTTCCTGGCGAAGCCGTTCAGCGTGCAGCAGATCAGCGACAAGGTTGCCGGGATCATGCAGGCCCTGCCGAGGCACTAGTACGCCATATAGAGGGCGAAGCGACCGTAGTCGTCTATCCTGTCGGCCAGCATTGGTTCACAAACGGACTGTGAAACAGTGGCTTGGATTGCGGGCAGGAGGATTTGATGGCGAATTTTCGCAAATGGAAGCGGGTTGCTCTGGCAGGGACCTTGCTGGCGACGAGTACGGCGGTGCTCTCCCAAAGCGACGAAAGCGCGCAGGGCGACCTTTCGATCACCATCTACAATAACGGCCAGGCGCTGGTGCAGGACGTACGGCAAATTGCGATCGCTGCAGGCCGCAGCCGGATCGAATTCCCCGATGTCTCGGCCCAGATCAGGCCGGAAACGCTCAGCTTCGCTGCCAGTGGCGCGGCGATTGTCGAGCAGAACTTCGACTTTGACCTGCTGACCCCGCAAAAGATGATGGAGAAGGCGATCGGCCAAACGGTCACGCTGATCCGCACCAATCCCGCAACCGGTGCAGAAACGCGCGAGCGCGCCAAGGTGCTGTCGACCGCAGGCGGCGTGGTGATCCAGATCGGTGACCGGATCGAAGTGCTGCGTGACGACGGCCTGCCGGTGCGCGTCGTGTTCGACCGGGTTCCCCCGAACCTGCGCGCGCGGCCGACACTCTCGGTAAACGTCCAGAGCGACCGGGCCGGCACGCGCCCTGCCTCGATCCGTTACCTGACCCCGGGGCTGGGCTGGAACGCCGACTATGTCGCGCTGTTCGACGAAGGGCGGGGCACGATCGACGTCCAGGGCTGGGTCACGCTGACCAATAACACCGGCACCACTTTCAACAACGCCAACACCCTGCTGGTGGCTGGCAACCCGTCCAATGCATCTGTGCGGTATCGGCAGATCATGTCGCGCGCCGTCGCAACCACGCGCCCCGGCACGGAAAGTGCGGACCGCGAACAGGTGGGCGATTTCTACCTTTACCCGATCAGCGGGCGGACCACGATTGCCAACGCCCAGACCAAGCAGGTCAGCTTCCTTGACGCGCACGGCGTTCCGGCGCGCAAGGTCTATGGCCACACTGTTGTCTGGCTGGCGAATGATGGTGAACCCCAGAACGTCAGCAGCGAGATCGCCTTCAGTTCGTCGCGCTCGGGCGGGCTGGGCGATGCGCTGCCCGCAGGCACCGTGCGGTTCTATCAGCGCGACCGCAAGGGCAGCCCGCAATTCATCGGTGAGAGCGCGATCGATCACACTCCCATGGGCAGCGAGCTGACGCTGCGAACCGGCGATGCCTTCGATATCCAAGTGAAGTCCGAAGTCGAAAAGCGCGAGAAAATGACCCCGGACGAGTGGGAGCGGGTCGAACGCTTCAAGGTCACCTTGCCCGATGGCGAGGCCGTGAGCGGCATTCGTGAGCGGCCCAAGACCTATTGGACCACCACGATGCGCTATACGCTGACCAACGCCAAATCCTCGCCTGTAGAGGTCGAACTGGTCCAGGCCGGGCTCGACTATGGCTGGTGGAGCCGCGATTTCCGTGTTGTCAGCGAGGACGTGCCGGGGGAACAGCTGAACGCCAACAAGCGCAAATATGTCATCAGCGTGCCCGCCAATGGCGAGCGGGTGGTGCGGGTGACCTACGCTACGCGGTATTGATCCGATGCGCCGCTTGCGCGCCTGTGTAATTGCCGCGCTGGCACTGCTCGGCGGTCCGCTGGCCGCGCGCGAGGTAGTGGATGCATCCGCGCCAGAAAAGCTTGCGGTCACGATCTATCGCGATCCCAGCCAGGGAGAGTTCGATCCCGATAGGCCGCAAGGCTTCGGCCTGATCAGCGAAACCCGCACAGTCACCTTGCCACCCGGCGAATCGACTATCCGCTTCACCGGCGTCGCCGAGGGAATGGTCGCGGTCTCGGCCATGGTCACCGGCCTGCCCGGCGGCACGATCGAGAAGAACCGCAATGCAGCGCTGCTTTCCCCTGCTGCGCTGGTCGACGGAACACTGGGCAACCGCGTTACCGTCACCCGCACGAACCCCGCAACCGGCGTTGCACAAAGCGAGCAAGCGGTCGTCCGCACCCGTGCCGATGGCGGCATCGTGCTGCAAACGTCGCAAGGATATGAAGCGGTGCGCTGCTCAGGCCTGCCCGAACGGCTCGGCTTTGACCGTGTACCGGCGGGACTGTCAGCGGAACCGGTGTTTACCATCGACACGCGCGACGAGACCGGCGGCAACTACACCGTCACGTTGACCTATCTCGCCTGGGGCTTCGACTGGCGCGCGCATTATGTCGCGACGCTGCATGACGGCAAGGCAGGCGGGCGCCGTGACATGCGCATGCGCAGCTGGCTGACACTGGTGAATGACAATGCGCAGAGCTTCGAAAATGCCGAACTGTCGGTTGTTGCCGGCACGCTCAATATCGAATCTGACTTCGAGGATCTGGCTGAGCCTCCGCGCGGCGCGCCGCTGCGACTCGAATGCTGGCCGATCGGGAGCACTGCGCTGGGGACGTATATCGATTACCTGCCGGCCCCTCCTCCGCCCATGATGATGGCCCCGATCAGCGAAGCGATCATGGTCACCGGTTCGCGCCTTCGCGCAAAGGAATTCGATTCCGCGTCTCCCGTAGCGATGATCGCGAGCGAGGAAAATCTCGGCGATTTCAAGCTGTTTCGCGTGCCGGAGCCGGTCACCGTACGGGCTAAGGGGATGAAGCAGGTCGCCTTTCTCGACAAGGACCGGGTGCGCGGCGAATTGATCAAAGAAGCCTATTGCGATCTTTACGACCGGTTTGATGACGACCAGGATTTCCGCCCCGTCAGCCTGCTTTACCGCGTTGAGAACGAAGAAAAGCTGGGCCTCGGCGCGTCATTGCCGCGCGGCGGCGCGACAGTGTTCGAACCTTCTTCGGCGGGAGAACTGCTGATCGGCGAAAGCGGCCTGCGCGATTATGCTGTTGGCGAAGAGGTCGAAATCCGGCTGGGTGAAAGCTCCCTCGTCTTTGGCCAATGTGCAGGCACGGGATCGTCCCAGGACATGGGGCCTGACGAGAACGACTGGCAGGAAGTGCGCGCGGTGCTAACCAATGCGGGAAGCAATTCGATCGAGGTCGAACTTCAAATCGGCAGCAGTACCGGCTGGCAGGTAAAAAAGGCGCGTGGGGCAAGGGTGCGCAATGGCACGCACGTAGTGACCGTGCGTGTCGCGGCGGGGGGAACTTCCGAGATGAAGTTCTGGGTCCGAGAGCTTGACTGACGCGTTTGTGCTGTTCGTTTTTCCGGCCTTGGCGGTGTTGTGACAAAAAATTTCGTTCCCCACTTGTTCTTGTGGAACAAACCCGATACATAGCCTCTCAACAGGGCGGTCGATAACCGGCTTTCAGCCCTAGGCAAGCAAGGGAGGCCATGCGATGGCGACGAGTCTGAAACTGGTTGAAAAGGAGTCATCCGTGGATCGTCAGAAGGCGCTCGAAGCCGCTTTGGCCCAGATTGACCGGGCCTTTGGCAAAGGCTCGGCGATGAAGCTCGGTTCGAAGGAAACGATGCAGGTCGAATCGATTTCGACCGGCTCGCTCGGCCTCGATATCGCGCTTGGTATCGGCGGATTGCCCAAGGGGCGCGTGATCGAGGTGTATGGTCCGGAAAGCTCGGGCAAGACCACGCTGGCGCTGCATGTGATTGCCGAAGCGCAGAAGAATGGCGGCACGGCGGCTTTCGTCGATGCCGAACATGCGCTGGACCCGGTCTATGCCAAGAAGCTCGGCGTCGATATCGACGAGTTGATCGTGTCGCAGCCCGACACGGGCGAGCAGGCGCTGGAAATCACCGATACGCTGGTGCGTTCGAATGCGATCGATGTGCTGGTGGTGGACTCGGTCGCGGCGCTGGTGCCGCGCGCGGAGATCGAAGGCGAGATGGGTGACAGCCATGTCGGCCTGCAGGCCCGCCTGATGTCGCAATCGCTGCGCAAGCTGACGGGTTCGATCAACCGTTCGAAGTGCATGGTGATTTTCATCAACCAGCTGCGCATGAAGATCGGGGTGATGTACGGCAATCCGGAAACCACCACCGGCGGCAATGCGCTCAAGTTCTACGCCTCGGTTCGGCTCGACATTCGCCGCACCGGCCAGATCAAGGATCGTGACGATATCGTTGGCAACACCACTCGCGTGAAAGTGGTGAAGAACAAGGTCGCGCCACCGTTCAAGCAGGTCGAATTCGACATCATGTATGGCGAAGGCATCTCGAAGATCGGCGAGATCCTGGACCTGGGCGTCAAGGCAGGGCTGGTCGAGAAATCCGGCAGCTGGTTCTCCTATGACAGCATCCGGATCGGCCAGGGCCGCGAAAATGCCAAGCAGTACCTCAAGGACAACCCAGAGATTTGCGACAAGTTGGAAGCTGCCATCCGCAGCCAGACCGACAAGGTCGCCGAGGAGATGATGACGGGCCCGGACGCGGATTCCGACGACTGATCCTCAAGCAGGCGCAAGCGGCGCCTGGAAAACCGGAAAGCCGGCGCGAGCGTTCCTCTCCAGGGCCCGCGTCGGCTTTTCGATTCCTGCGCATGGATTGAATTCTCCCGCACCGACGCGCATGGGGAACTGACGGGCTCCGGAGCTTGGGACCGCAAGAACCATCGGAGAGACTATGGCTGGCGTCGATACACAGGAATGGCAGGGCCGGGTGGGCAAATCGTGGGCTGCCGAGTGGCAGCGCACCGATCGCAGCTTCTCGCAGTTAACGGAAGAGCTGAAGCGGCAAATCTTCGCCCTCGAATTTTCGCATGTGCTCGATATCGGCTGTGGCGCCGGCGAATTGTCGCTGGCGGTGGCCGCAGCGCGCCCCAACGCGCAGGTGGTGGGGGTGGATGTATCGCCCGACCTGATCGAGGCGGCACGGGCTCGGGCGCGCTCGATCGAGAATCTGCATTTCGAACTGGCCGATGCGGCCACTTGGCATCCGGATGATGGGGCTGCACCCGACCTATTGATGTCTCGCCATGGGGTAATGTTCTTCGACGATCCGGTGGCGGCGTTTGCCAATCTCCGATGCATTTCCGCGCCTGGTGCCTGTATGATCTTTTCCTGCTTTCGGGAGATCGACCAGAATCCGTTCTTTCGCGAGGCGGGGCGCCTGGTTCCTCCCGATCCGGCAGCACCGCCGGGCGATCCGCATGCGCCAGGTCCTTTTGCCTTCGCGGACAAGGACCGGGTCGAGCGTATCCTGGCCGAGGCGGGTTGGCGAGATATCCGTTTTGAAGCCTTTGATTTCGATATGATCGCTGGTGCGGGCGAGCATCCGGTCCAAGATGCGGTGGGCTATTTCAGCCGCATCGGCCCAGCGGCGCGCGCGCTCGCCGACATCGAAGGGGCTGAAGAGGAGCAAATGCTGGCGCGCATTCGCGAACTGTCCGAGGCAAATTTGCGTCACGGGAAAGTCGCGTTGGGTGCCGGTGTGTGGATTGTGTCAGCGCGGCACAGCTGAATGCGCTAACCGGCTTGTCGCGCGGCCAAGTAAGCCCTAACTGCGCATCCATGACGTCGACCAACGAAATCCGCCGCTCCTTCCTCGACTATTTCGCTTCGGCTGACCACGCCGAGATCGCGAGCGCGCCGCTTGTTCCCTACAACGATCCCACGCTGATGTTCGTCAATGCGGGCATGGTGCCGTTCAAGAATTCCTTTACGGGCCTCGAAGCCCCGCCTGCGCCGCGCGCCACCAGCTCGCAGAAATGCGTGCGCGCCGGGGGCAAGCACAACGATCTCGACAATGTCGGCTACACCGCGCGGCATCACACCTTCTTCGAAATGCTCGGCAATTTCTCGTTCGGCGACTATTTCAAGGAACAGGCGATCCACCACGCGTGGTCCCTGCTGACAAAGGAATGGGGCCTGTCGGCGGACAAGCTGACCACCACGGTCTATCACACCGATGACGAGGCGTTTGACTTGTGGCGCAAGATTTCGGGCCTGCCTGAAAGCCGCATCATCCGTATCCCCACCAACGACAATTTCTGGTCGATGGGGGACACCGGCCCGTGCGGTCCCTGCTCGGAAATTTTCTACGATCATGGTGAGCACATCTTCGGCGGCCCTCCGGGCAGCCCGGATGAGGATGGGGATCGCTTCGTCGAGATCTGGAACCTCGTGTTCATGCAGTTCGACCAGCAGGCTGATGGCACGCGCAGCAACCTGCCCAAACCCTCGATCGACACCGGCATGGGCCTCGAGCGCATCGCGGCAGTGATGCAGGGCGTCCACGACAATTACGACACAGACACCTTCAAGGCGCTGATCGCGGCATCGGAAAGCCTGACCGGGGTCAAGGCTGAAGGGGAGAGCAAGGCCAGCCATCGGGTAATCGCCGATCACCTGCGCTCCACCAGTTTCCTGATGGCGGACGGCGTCCTGCCCTCGAATGAAGGGCGCGGTTATGTGCTGCGGCGGATCATGCGCCGCGCCATGCGCCATGCCCACTTGCTGGGCGCAAGCGAGCCGCTGATGCATCGGCTCGTGCCAGCGCTGGTGACCGAAATGGGCCAGGCCTATCCTGAATTGACCCGGGGCCAGGCGCTGATCCAGGAAGTGCTCGAGCGTGAGGAAACCCAGTTCCGCAAGACGCTCGACAAGGGCCTGCGGCTGCTCGACGAAGCGACCGGCAACATGGGCGAAGGCGGCGAGCTTGATGGCGAAACCGCATTCAGGCTCTATGACACCTACGGCTTCCCTTATGACCTGACCGAAGACGCATTGCGTTCGCGCGGAATCAGTGTCGACCGCGCCGGCTTCGATGCGGCCATGGCGCGCCAGAAGGCGGCCGCCCGTGCGGCCTGGAAGGGCTCCGGCCAGGCGGCTGACAGCGAAGTCTGGTTCGACATTGCCGAGCGGGAAGGCGCGACCGAGTTTACCGGCTACACCGCAACCAGCGGCGAGGGCCGGGTCGTGGCACTGGTCAAGGACGGGGCCGAGATCGAGCAGGCCGCTGCGGGAGACGAAGTTGTCATCCTGACCAACCAGACGCCGTTCTATGGCGAAAGCGGCGGGCAGACGGGCGATGCCGGGTCAATTTCTACCGCCGCTGGCCTGCGTGCCGCTGTGCACGACACCTCGAAGCCGCTCGGGCGGCTGCATGCGCATCACACCCGCATCGAGGCGGGTTCAATCGCCGTGGGCGATACCGTCCATCTCGATGTCGACGTGGCACGGCGCGACCGGATCCGGGCCAATCATTCGGCGACGCACCTGGTGCATGCCGCACTGCGCAACACCTTGGGGGCGCATGTGACGCAGAAGGGCTCGCTGGTGGCGGATGACCGCTTCCGGTTCGATTTCTCGCACCCCAAGCCGCTGACTGCCGAAGAGATCGCTGCGGTCGAAGCCGAAGTGAATGCGGAAATCCGCGCCAACGAGCCGGTGTCGACCCGGCTGATGAGCCCAGATGAGGCGGTCGAGGCGGGCGCGTTGGCGCTGTTTGGCGAGAAATATGGCGACGAAGTGCGTGTTCTGGCGATGGGACGCGCGGCGACCGGCGGCCGCAATTACTCGGTCGAACTGTGCGGCGGGACCCATGTCCGCGCGACGGGCGACATCGGAATTTTCCGGATCGTATCCGAAGGCGCCGTGTCTTCCGGTATCCGCCGGATCGAAGCCCTGACCGGCGAGGCTGCGCGCCAGTGGCTGGTCGACCGCGAAGAGGCGTTGAAGGCTGCTGCCGGTGAGATCCGCGCAACGCCGGAAGAGGTGCCCGCGCGCATTGCGGCGCTTTTGGCCGAGCGCAGGACGCTTGAGAAAGAGCTCGCCGAAGCGAAGAAGGCGCTGGCGCTTGCAGGCGGCGGCGCTAGCGGCCCGGCGCAGTCGGCTGACGAGGAGATCGGCGGCGTCACGTTCAGCGGCCAGGTGCTTGAAGGCCTTGACCCCAAAGAGCTGCGCCCACTGCTCGATGAAGCCAAGAACCGGCTCGGTTCGGGTGTTGCTGCGGCCGTGGCAGTGAATGACGGCAAGGCGGCCTTTGCCGTTGCCGTGACCGATGACCTGACAGCCCGTTTCAGCGCGGTCGACCTTGTTCGCATTGGTGTGGAGGCATTGGGCGGCAAGGGCGGCGGCGGGCGGCCCGACATGGCGCAGGGCGGTGGCCCGGATGGCAGCAAGGCCGATCAGGCGCTGGCTGCGGTGCGCGAGGCGCTGGCCAAAGTCAGCGCCTGAAGGTTTGCCTTAGCTATCGGCGCTGGAGGTCCGTAGTTTCGGCCGGAAGTCCAGCTGGCCGTCGCGCTCGAGCTGTTCGCGGAATTCGTCGCGCTTTTCGTGGATCGAGGCGATCACCGGGCCCATGGCCACGCCGATATCGACAAGCACCGCCTCCGACAGCTGCAGCGTCGCCTCGAGCGTTTCGGGCACGGCATGACTTGCCCCGGCGCGATAGAGAGCGGCGGCGTGCTCAGGATCGCGTGCGCGGGCAACAATGAGGAGATCGGGATGCGCCGCGCGCAGCTTGGCGACCAGTCGCTGCGCCAGCACTGGCTCGTCCATGGTCAGCACAACTGCCGGCGCGGTCTCGATCCCCAGCCGCGACAAGGCATCCCCCCGCGCTGCATCGCCGAAGGCGGCACGATAACCCTCACGCTTGGCGCGCTCGATCAGGTCCGGATCGGAATCGATCGTAACATAGGGCTTGTTGTGTTTGGCCAGCATATCCGCGACGAGCCGCCCGACGCGCCCGGCGCCGACGATGATCGTCCGCGGCTCGTCGACCTCGACCTGAGCCAGTTCCGGGACAGGTTCGACGCGGCGGGCAATGACGCGACCAAGCCGTGCCAGCAACGGTGTAACAGTCAGGCCGATCGCGGTGACTATCTGCCAGAATTGCGCGGTTTCCGCATCGATCAACAGCGCAGAACTGGCGGCCGCGAGCACGATCAGCGTCGTTTCGCTGGGGCTGGCCATCAAGACGCCGGTTTCGGCCGATGTGCCCCTCCGCGCGCCCATCAGGCGCAACAGGATACCCGTGACGATCGCCTTGAACACCAGCACGCCCACCACCGCCAGCATGATCGGGCCGAGGTTTTCCCAGATCGTGATGAGGTTGATGCTCATGCCGACCGTGATCAGGAACACGCCAAGCGCAAGGCCCTTGAACGGGTCCATGATCGTTTCGACTTCGGCGTGGTATTCGGTTTCAGCGATCAACAGGCCGGCGATCAAAGCGCCAACTATGGGTGACAAGCCGGTCGCGGCAGTGGCGAGGCTCGCTCCGATCACGACCAGTAGCGAGGCGGCCAGGAACAGTTCCGGACTTTTGGTACGGGCTGCCTGCGCAAACAGGCGCGGCAACGCGATCCGCCCAAGTACGAGCAGGGCGGCAACCACCAGCCCGCCTTGCCACAGGGTGTCGACCATTCCGCTCCAGCCAGCGTCCTGGGCGTGGGGGGCCATGGCGCCGAGAATGAAAACAATCGGCACGATCATGATATCTTCGAACAGCAGCATGGAGAGCGCCGCACGCCCGACCGGCGTTTTTGTCCCGGAGATCGGCAGCACAATGGCGGTCGAAGAAAAGGCGAGCGCAAAGCCCAGCGCCAGCGCCCCGGTCCAGGCCTGGCCATTCACCATGCCAAGGAAGGCCGCGAGCGAGGAACCGATAATCAGCAGTTCGAGCGCGCCCAGCCCGAACACCAGCCTGCGCAATTGCCAAAGTCGGTTGAAGCTCAGTTCGAGACCGATTGCGAAGAGCAGCAGGATAATCCCAAAGTCGGCGAAGGGGGTCAGGCCCTCTGGATCGGTGATCGTGATATGCGCCAGCCACGGGATTTGCGGCACAAGCGAGCCCAGGCCATACGGCCCCACGGCAATCCCGATCAGGATAAATCCGATGATCGGCGTAATCCGGAAACGCGCGAATACCGGAATCACGATACCGGCAGCGCCCAGGATCACCAGCGCATCAGACAACATCGGGGAAGGTGCGAGTTCGCCTGCCATGCAATGACTATAGCGCCCTTGCTGCGATGGTCACCCGCTTTGCATAGCTATCCACCACGGCCACCGTGCGGCCCGGTCGATGGCTCGGTGCTGTCGCTATCTTCGCCGATGCGGGGGAAACCTGGCCTACGCGCTTGTCCCATTCGATGCGATAGAGATCGAAGCGGCGGTCGGCGAGGTTCTGGACCGTGCCCTCTGCCCTGGCCCAGCTGAGATCGGCGAGGTTGACGTCGCTGATCGTCAGCGTTTCGACATTTTCGGTCGCCTCGGCGGCGATACCGTCACGTGCGAAGGGGAAATCGCAGGGTGTGAGGATGCAGCTTTGCGCATACTGGATGTCCATATTGGCGACATTGGGCAAGTTCCCGACATTGCCGCTCATCACAACGTAGCACTGGTTCTCGATCGCGCGGGCCTGCGCGCAATAACGCACGCGCATATAGCCCTGGCGGCTGTCGGTGCAGAACGGGACGAAAATGATCCGCGCGCCTTCGTCAACCAGCCGGCGGGCGAGTTCGGGGAACTCGCTGTCATAGCAGATCAGCACGCCAATGGGGCCGCAATCAGTCTGGATCGCATCGATAGTATCGCCGCCCTTGATGTTCCACCAATAGGCTTCGTTGGGTGTGGGGTGGATCTTCTCCTGCGCGTGGACCGATCCATCGCGCAAGCAGACATAGGCGACATTGTGGATGTCGCCATCGTCCATCCGGGTCGGGTGCGATCCGCCGATTATGTTGATGTTGTAGCCGAGCGCCATCTCGCTCAGCCTGGTGCGGATCCGCGGCGTGAAACGGCTGAGTTCCTCGATCGCCTCTTGCGAGCTGAGTTCCTGCTCCTGCGCGCTTAGCAACATCAGCGTGAAAAGCTCGGGGAAGACGATGAAATCGGCTTCATAATCGGATGCCACGTCGACGAAATATTCGACCTGCTGCATGAATTCATCGAAGCCGGAGACTGCGCGCGCCTGCAGCTGGCAAGTGGCGATGCGCACGCTCTCGACATCGCGCGGCACCCTGTGTTTGGGCGGTGCGTCTGTGTCTACGTATGGGTTACGCCATACCATGCGCACCGCATTAGTCCGCGATTGCTTGTCTTCTGGCAGGTAGGCGCGCAGCACACCCTGCGCCTCGAAGCCATTGGCGAGCTGGAAACGCAAGACAGGATCGTGGATCTTCCCGGCGAGCACCATCTCCAGATATTGTTCGGGTGTGTCGGCGCGATTGGTCTTGCGACGCTTGGCCCGGGTATAACCTGGCATCCGGCCGCCAAACACGATCCCGCTTAATTCAAGCCGTTCGGCCAGCGCGCGGCGTTCTTCGTAAAGCCTGCGTCCGATCCGCGTACCGCGCGTCTTTGGATCGACGCACATTTCGTAGCCATAGAGCCATTCGCCCTTGGCATTGTGGCGGCTGCCAAAACCGTTTCCGGTCACTTCGTCCCAGCTGTGATCGGAGAAGGCGACACGCTGGCTCAGCCGCATCGACGCGCAATAGCCCACCAGCTTGCCATCCAGCTTGGCGACAAAGCAGCCTTCCGGATAATTGTTCAACTGGCCGCGGATTTCGCCGTGGGTATAGGCCGGCATATCGTCATACACCCGCCTTACGAGATCGGCGATCGCCCGCACATCAGACAGTTTTGCTTGGCGAATTTCCAGCCGTGCCCTGGCGCGCGTTTCGGTCATGAAAGTCCCCCGGTCCAAGTCTTTACATGCAAAGGGCAGCCGATCCGGTTGGGGAAGGGCTGCCCTGAACTTACGCTATGGCACAGCTGTTGTTCCGAAAATCAGCTCCAGCTGGCCATTTCCTTTTCAAGGTTCTGCACGATCGCCTCGAAAAATTGCTCGGTGGTAAGCCAGTTCTGGTTGGGGCCGATCAGCAGCGCCAGATCCTTGGTCATGTCGCCCTTTTCAACGGTTTCGATGCAGACCCGCTCAAGCGTTTCCGCAAACCGCACCACGTCCGGCGTACCGTCGAACTTGCCGCGATAGATCAGGCCCCGGGTCCAGGCGAAGATGCTGGCAATGGGGTTGGTCGAGGTCGCCTTGCCTTGCTGGTGCTGGCGATAATGGCGGGTGACGGTGCCATGGGCGGCTTCCGCTTCCACAGTCTTGCCATCCGGGGTCATGAGGACCGAAGTCATCAGCCCCAGCGAACCGAAGCCCTGCGCCACCGTGTCCGACTGGACGTCACCGTCGTAGTTCTTGCAGGCCCATACAAACTTGCCGTTCCACTTCAGCGCCGATGCAACCATGTCGTCGATCAGGCGGTGTTCGTAGACGATGCCCGCTTCCTTGAATTTCTCGGCGAAACCTTCGTTGTCGAACACTTCCTGGAACAGGTCCTTGAAGCGCCCGTCATACGCCTTGAGGATGGTGTTCTTGGTGCTGAGATACACCGGCCAGCCCAGGTTCAAGCCATAATTGAAGCTGGCGCGCGCAAAGTCACGGATCGAATCGTCAAGGTTGTACATCGCCATGGCGACGCCGGCGCTGGGGAAGTCAAACACTTTGAGGTCGATTTCCTGGCCGTCCTCGCCCTTGAAAACCAGCCGCAGTTCGCCGGGGCCGGGGATCAGCGTGTCAGTCGCGCGATACTGGTCGCCAAAGGCATGGCGGCCGACGACGATCGGATCGGTCCAGCCGGGCACCAGCCGCGGCACGTTTTCGATCACGATCGGTTCGCGGAAGACCACGCCGCCCAGGATGTTGCGGATCGTGCCATTGGGGCTCTTCCACATTTTCTTGAGGCTGAATTCCTCGACGCGGGCTTCGTCCGGGGTGATCGTCGCGCATTTCACGCCGACGCCGTATTGCTTGATGGCATTGGCGGCATCGACGGTGATCTGGTCGTCGGTCTCGTCGCGCTTCTCGATCGAGAGATCGTAATACTTCAGGTCGATATCGAGATAGGGCAGGATCAGACGTTCGCGGATCCACTGCCAGATGATTCTCGTCATTTCGTCGCCGTCGAGTTCGACGACCGGGTTCTTGACCTGGATTTTCTGCATGTTGTCCCTGTTCGCTGCAATTTTTGGGAATTGGAGTTCGCGCGGGCTTTAGCAGAGGTGTGCGTGCGCGCAAGGGAGGGGGCGGGCAATAAAAAACCCGCCGACACGCGGCGGGTTTTGGATGGTGGGCGTACCAAGGATTGAACTTGGGACCCCTACGATGTCAACATAGTGCTCTACCACTGAGCTATACGCCCGCACCATCGAACGGCCACTCCTTGAGCGGCGGAGAGGCCCCTTAGCTTGAGCCTTTCTGCCAATCAAGGGGTTCCGGCGCTATTTTAGAGTGAAGCTTCGCGGCGGTCCTCGAACATGCGTTCAACTTCCAGCACTAGGTCGCGCAGATGGAACGGCTTGGAGAGCATTTTCGCATGCGGTTGCTCGCGGCTAGCCTTCAGCGATACCGCAGCAAAGCCGGTGATGAACATCACCTTCGTGCGCGGCGCGATCTCGGCGCAACGCTGTGCCAACTCGATCCCGTCCATCTCTGGCATGACAATGTCCGACAGCAACAGGTCGAACGGCTCGCGTTCGAGATAGGGCACTGCCGCCGTACCGCGATCGACCGCAACCACTTCATAACCGGCATTGGTCAGCGCGCGCTCCAGATAGGTGCGCATTGCATCTTCATCCTCCGCAAGGAGAATTCGCAAGGGTGTTCCAGCTGTCATCCTTCCGGTTTAGCGTGAGTCCATTAAGAAACCTTTTTCACCCTGCCTGATGCCGCCACCGATCCCGCGAGGGGCACCCGGGCTTTGACATCCGGCCATCCAACCGGCAGCACCAAGGGATGACCACTGCGGAACGCGAATCAAGACCCGTGCGGCACGAAGCGGGCGGCTTCATTCCCGGTCATACCGGCAGTGAGGGTGAGCGTCCGGCTTACAGCCTGCGCGCGCCGCTATCGCCGCCATTGCCTGTGCTGATCACCGTGCCCCACGCCGGGCGTGATTACCCTTCGCCGCTTCTCGCTGCCATGCGCGATCCAGACTACGCCTGCCTGCGGCTGGAAGATCGCCTGATAGATGAAGTTGCCGCGCTGGTTGCCGAGGAAACGGGGGCTGTGCTGATCATGGCCCATGCGCCGCGCGCGATGCTCGATCTCAATCGCGCACGCGACGATGTCGATTGGGACATGATTGAAGGCCATCGCTCGCCGCGTGTGCGGCATTCGATGGCCAATCGGCGCGCCCGCAGCGGGCTTGGGCTGGTACCGCGCCGCCTCCCCGGGCATGGCGAGATATGGCGCAGGCAGTTGCCCGCTGCCGAGCTTGAAAGCCGAATCGAAGGCATCCACCGGCCCTATCATGCGGCAACCGCACGCGAGCTTGCCAGGATCCGCGACCAATGGGGTGCAGCCTTGCTGATCGATTTGCATTCCATGCCGCCGCTGCGCCGCACGCGCGAATTGCCAGATCCACCGGCATTCGTGCTGGGCGACCGGTTCGGGACAAGCTGCGTTTCGGCGCTGGCCAGCCACGGATACCGCTTCCTTGAGGCGAGGGGGCATTCCGTTGCCCACAACCGCCCATATGCAGGCGGTTATGTGCTGGAGACCCATGGCGCGCCCAAACGGGGGATCCATGCGCTGCAGCTCGAAGTATGCCGCTCAAGCTATCTCGACGCCCGGCTAGAGCGCTCGACGGCCAGGATAAAGCCGCTGGCGCGGTTGCTGGCAGCCTGGGTGCGCGAATTGGGCATTGAAACCGCGCGAATGGCAGCTGGTGGCACCATCCAGCTCGCGGCCGAGTGAGGCAAGCCTACGCGATTTCCATTCAAGCATGAAAAAACCACCTCGTGCGAAGTGCACGAGGTGGCCAAGGTTCAGGGAGGATGCGCCCACAAGCGGGACGCAACATCCGTGCAGGCAATGAGGGAAGCCTGCGCCGGATAAAGTAAACCTAGGTGTCGCCGGCGAAGTTTTCAAGCTTCGCCTGGCTTGACCCGCTCTGATGTCTAGTTTGCGGCTTCCATATTCTCGGTTGCAGCATTGGGTTCGGGCACCTTGCCCTGGGCCATCTGGCGCGAGAAAATCACCCGCATCAGGTTCAGTGAAAACAGGTGCGCATGGATGATCAGCAGCATGCCGTTCTTGTTGAGCGTTTCGAGCGTTGCCGCCGGAAGCTCGCGCAGCTTGTTTTCATCGACCATGCGGAAGCCGCGATAGATGAACGGCTGGTCGGGCTTGTCATTGCGGGTGATCGCGATTTCACCGTCCATCAGCAGGTCATGCTTGGCCAGCTCGTCCATGAACGCCTTGGTGCGCGAACCGGATTCCTCGAACTTCTGGCAGAAATCAAGGATGCCCTGCGTAACCTGGCTGGGCTCGCCATTCTCGTCGAACAGCGCATCGCCTTCAGCGAAATCGCCGACCACTCCAGCGCTCGGATCGAAGCAGAGCGAAAGCTCTTCTGCACCGGGCTGCAGCCGCGCGAGCATGAAGGGATAACGGCGGGTGTAGGCGGGCAGGTACACATTCTCGGTGATCTTGCCCTCGGCGTCGACAAAGGTGTTCACCCCTTCGTTCAGCCCCATCAGCGCCAGCGGCACCGGGTTGTCGCCAGCGCTGAACACGATCGGAAAATCGCGCTGCGCGTCGATCAGTTCATCGACGGTGACGGGAAGCGCGTGAGTCTGGCCGATGAAGCCTGCATCGGCAAACGGCTTGATCTTCCAGCTCTTGTGGTCGCGGCTGTTGAGCGGCAGGAGGTCTTTGTAAAACAGGGGCAGTTGAGGCTGCGGCGCGCTGGCCATGGGAATTCTCCGAAACGTGGTGTTAAATTCAAAAAGGCCGCGCTGGCGTGCCAGCGGGCCGGACACAGCGCCTTTAGGCGTTCAACTGGCCAGAGGCAAGCGAGACAAGCTTGCCAGGATTGAGCAGGCCATAAGGGTCAAGTGCCTGCTTAACGCTGCGCATAATTGAAAGCGCTGCGGGATCGTGCAGCCGGGCCAGTTCATCGCGTTTCATCTGGCCGATGCCGTGTTCTGCGCTGATCGATCCGCCCCATTCGGCCACCATATCGTGCACATGGCGGCTGATCGCCTTCCCCTCGCGCTCCTCCCACTCGCCGCGCTTTGCACCTTTGGGCGCCAGGACATGGAAGTGGACATTGCCGTCGCCCAGATGGCCGAACGCGACCCCGGTTGTGCCTGGAAAACGCATTTCAACGTCGGGAATGGCTGTTTCGATGAAGCTCGGCATGCGCTCCACGGGAACGGATATGTCGTGCTGCATCGCAGGGCCGATCGCACGTTCGGCTGGCGCAATGGAATCGCGCAGCAGCCAGAACTGCTCCGCCTGAGCCTCGTTCGCTGCGATTACAGCATCGTCCAGCAAATCCGCTTCCATCGCGGCTGCGAGGGCACCTTCGGCATGCTCCCGCAATTCGCCCTTGCTGTCAGGGCCGCCGACCAATTCGATCAATGCATGCCAGGGATAAGCATTTGCCAAGGGCGCGCGCGCATTGGGGAGGTGCAGCAGCACGCTTTCCAGGCAATGCGCTGGTACCACTTCGAAGCCTTCAAGCTCGGTTGGCATCGTGCGTTCGAAATGCAGGAGCAGCTCGCGCGCCTCGTGGATCGTTTCTACGCCGGCCCATGTCACCACTCGTTCGTCAATCGCCGGGATCAGGCGCAGGTTGGCAGCTGTGACGATCCCCAGCGTACCTTCTGATCCGATCAGCAACTGTTTGAGGTCAAAGCCGCGATTATCCTTCTTGAGTGCAGTCAGGCTGTCGAAAATCTGCCCGTCGGCCAGCACCGCCTCGATCCCCAATACCTGCGCGCGCATCGTGCCGTGCCGCAATACCTGCGTGCCGCCCGCATTTGTCGATACCAGGCCGCCAATCGTGGCAGAGCCCTTGCCGCCTAGTGTAAGCGGAAATCGCAGCCCCTCTTGTTCAGCAGCTTCGTGAAGGTTTTGGAGGATCACACCCGCCTCGCAAACGATTTGCCGGTTTTCCCGATCGAAGCTGCGGATCGCTTCCATCCTGCGCAGTGACAACACTACCGATTGTCCGCTGGCATCGGGAGTCGCGCCGCCCGACATCCCGCTATTGCCACCCTGAGGCACAATCGGCACGCCGCATTCGGCGCATAGTTTGACGAATTCCGACACTTCGCGGGTAGAGGCGGGGGAAGCCAGGCCCAGCGCGCTTCCGTGAAACCGGCCGCGCCAATCGGTTAGCCATGGCTCCAGCAAATCAGGATCGCAAGTGAAGCCGCGCGGCCCCAAAAGTTCTGCGGCGCGGCGCAGGAAATTCTCCGATGAGGTCATGTTTGCGCCTATGCCATATCCGCAGCCCGCAATGCCAGCACTTGCTGGCAGGTGAAAATGGATTAAGCCTCCATTCAAGCCCGCGTGGTAGACGGGAACGCACCAAGCAACCAGAAGGTCGATAAATCAGCGGTACACGTCGCCCGGATTTCCCAGCATGCCCAGCCTGATCGCCTCGCTCGCGCCTGTCGCACTGCTCGCCGCCGCCGGCGTCGCGCATGATGCACGGTGGAGCAATCAGCCTGAGGTTTTAAGGTTTGGCCCCGAACAGCCGGATGTGGAGATAAACCCGGGAGCGGTGCTGCGTGACAGCCTTGTGGCGGAATGGCCACCGAAATCGCCCGCCGCTAATCAAGTGCGTATCGAACGACAGGTAACGGTCCGGATTACGCCGCTTACAAGCCGCAGCACGATCGAACGGCAAAGCCTGATGGCGGAAATGCCCCAAGCTCCGCGCCCGACACGCTATCAGGAGCGAAAGATCGGCAAATGCGTATCGGTTGATGATATCGCGGGGGTGCAAACCGGCAGCGGCGACCGATTGGTCCTGTTCCTGCGTGATCGGCGCATGGTCAGCGCGCGGCTGGAAAAAGCGTGCCGTGCGCGCGATTTCTACTCCGGTTTCTATCTCGAACGCAGCAAGGACGGGAAGCTTTGCATCGAGCGCGACAAGCTGCAATCGAGGGCGGGCGCCAATTGCGAGGTCGATCGTTTGCGCGAGCTGGTTCCGGTCAACGATTGACCGGACGGTTCCATACCGCGTGATTTCTTGACTTCCGGCGCATTTTCGGCAACAGGCGCGGCGTCGCCCGCGATCTTCTTCGCGGTTGCACAATGACCGGCGCGATTTCGCGCTAGCTTACCCGGAAATCGATCGACGCATGACCTTCGCCGACCTCGGCCTCTCTCCCGAATTGCTCAAGGCGGTTGAAGCCGCCGGCTATACCACGCCCACTGCCATCCAGGCGGAGGCCATTCCAGCAGTCCTGATGATGAAGGACCTGATCGGTATTGCGCAGACCGGGACGGGCAAGACCGCGAGTTTTGTGCTGCCGATGATCGACGTGCTCGCCAGCGGGCGCCGCCGTGCGCTGATGCCGCGCTCACTCATCCTTGAGCCGACGCGCGAGCTTGCCGCGCAGGTGGCGGAGAACTTCGAAAAATACGGCAAGAACCATGATCTCAAGATGGCGCTGCTGATCGGCGGGGTGCAAATGGGCGACCAGCTCAAGGCGCTCGATGAGGGTGTGGATGTGCTGATCGCCACGCCGGGCCGGCTGATGGACCTGTTCGAGCGCGGCAAGATCCTGCTCAGCGGGTGCGAACTGCTGGTCATCGACGAAGCCGACCGCATGCTCGACATGGGCTTCATCCCCGACATCGAATTCATTTGTTCCAAGCTGCCTGAAACGCGCCAGACCCTTCTGTTCAGCGCCACCATGCCGCCGCCGATCGAGAAGCTGGCAAAGAAATTCCTCAACAATCCCAAGCGGATGGAAGTCAGCCGGGCGGCAAGCACCAACAAGGACATCACTGCCTTCAAGGTGCCCGTCAAGAGCCGTCAGAAGCGCGAGACACTGCGCTGGCTGCTGCGGCATGACCTGGTTGAAACCGCGATCATCTTCGCCAACCGCAAGACCACCGTGCGTGAACTGAACCAGAGCCTGCAGCGTCACGGCTTCAGGAGCAGCGAGATCCATGGCGACATGGATCAGAGCTCGCGCCTCAAGGAACTCGACCGGTTCAAGCAGGGCGAAGTGAATATTCTGGTCGCTTCCGACGTCGCCGCCCGCGGTCTCGATATCAAGGGCGTCAGCCACGTGTTCAATTTCGATACACCATGGCACCCGGACGACTATGTCCACCGCATCGGACGCACGGGCCGGGCGGGGGCAAAGGGCCGGGCCTTTACCTTCGTAGCCGAAGAAGATGCCGAGGCGATCGCCAATGTCGAAAAGCTGACCGGCAGCAAGATCAAGGTGTTCGGCAAGGAAGACGTTCGCGTCGAACTAAAGCCGGCCGAGCCCGAGGCTGATGAAAAGCCGCCGCGCATACCCGCCAGGCAGCCGGCGGATGAGCCGCGCGAAGAACGCCCCAAGAAGCCGCGCCGGGAAAAGGAAATGCGGGCTGAAAAGCCCAAGCGTTCGAGCCCGCGCCGCGACGATGATGACGAGCCGGTACCGGCTGGGGAATGGAATGGCCCCAAACCGGACTTCCTTAGCGTCGGCTTTGGCGGCTGACAAACCACCCGTTGAGCTATTGTGGAGCCTTGCTCAGCAATTCCACCCGCTTTTGCAAGGTCGCCGATTGCGGCTCAAGCGCGAGTGCCATGCGAGAACTGACCAGCGCGGCCGCTGTGTCACCCGCGGCCTCCTGCGCTTCCGATAGGCTATCGTATGCGTTGGCGGATTTTGGAAAGGCCAGAACCGTCAGTTCGAACACCAGGATCGCCGGGCGCTTGTCCGGCGCTTTCAGCAGACTGTACCCCAGCCGGTTGAGTTCATCCTCATCCAGTTCGAACGCAGGCGAGGTGGCGGAAAGCTGGTCGGCAAACCACTGACGGGTGTCCGCTTCGGACCCCGCTGTCACCCGTTGATACAACGCCTTGCCGATGGTCGGCCTGACGGCGGGCGGCGCCTTCCCTTGCGACAGCTGGAATAGCGCGCGGGCGTTCGCGTCCATCCGGTCGTCCTGGGCGTTGTTGGTCAGCTGGATCACGGTAACCTGGCTGGCCGGGAAATAGGCCAGTTCGGACTTGAAGCCGCGAAAATGGCCGTTGTGGCCCACTTTGGCGAGACCTTCGGGGGTCTTGCGCAGGGCAAAGCCATAGCCATAGGGTGCTGCTGTGCCGTCGCTCAGCTGCATGGCGGTGGTTGCCATGCGCCATTCGCGCGGGCTCAGAATGCGCCCACCAGACAGTGCATTTTGCCAGCGCAGCAGGTCGTCGACCGTCGAATAGATCCCTCCTGCCCCGCGGATGTAGAACATCGGCGTCTGGTCGTAGGCCCTGCGGGTGCCATCAGGCATCGGCTGAAAGCCAAACGCGCGCCGGGAAATCTGCCCTTCGTTCGCGGGTGTCCGTACGAGGGTGCGCTTCATCCTCAGCGGCTTGAACAAGGTACGATGGAGATGATCGGAGAAGGTCTCGCCCGTCCGGGCTTCGACCAATGCGGCAAGAACAAGATAGCCGGAATTGTTGTACGCGTACTTTGTCCCCGGTGCGAAAACGGCCGGGCGTTTGCCCTCGGCCAGCACCGAGACGATATCCGAGCCGTCGAGCGGGGCGGTGGCTTGGCCCGATCGCAACAGCGCTGAATAATGGTTGAGCACATCGGGCATGCCGGAGGTGTGGCTCAGCAGCTGAGCAATGGTGATGTCCGGGTAGGGAAACGCGGGCAGATGCCGCGCCACCGGATCGGCCAGCGCAAGGCGCTTTTGTCGCGCCAGCCGCAAGACGGCGACGGCGGTGAATTGCTTCGAAATCGAGCCGATATCGAACTGACTGTCCATGGTCAGCGGTGAGCGATCCAGATCGCCGGCATCGCCGATAGCGGCGCGATGGATCGGCTTGCCCTTGCGGGCGACCAGATAGGTGCCATTGCAAACCTCAGCGAGGCGACACTGGTCCAGATAAAGTGCGAAGGGATCCGCTGGTTCAGCGGGCGCTTCTGCCCATGCCGCACCGGCAGAAAGCAGTGAAATTGGCAGAGTGACGAGAGCGAGTGCCATACGGCCGGGTCGGTAGTGCATCGCTGTATTAATTCTATAAGACACAAGGCGACGCAAGGGGCAAAGTGTACTAGTACCGGTTGGACTACCGCACCACTGTCACAAAGCTGTCGATCACACGCTTTTCACCAGCGTGCTCGAACTCGATTGTCAGCTTGTTGCCTTCCTGGTCGGTGACGGTGCCATAACCGAATTTCTCATGGAACACGCGCTGGCCGATGGCGATGTCACTGCGCGGCTTGGCGGCAAAGCTGGCGGCGGAACGGGTGCTTTCGCGCACGCGCGCCTGCTTGCTGTCATATCCGGTCGAGAGCGCCCGCTGCCAGCCGGGGCCGCGTTGCGACGAACGCTCGGGTCGCGAGGTCGAGACATGTGCGAAGGGATCTTCGTTCTCGGTCCAGTTGGCGCGCCACAGCGATGCGCCGCCGCTCAGCGTGGTCTCCTGTTCGAAATGCTCCGCTGGCAGCTCCTCGATGAAGCGGCTGGGAATGCTGCTGGTCCATTGGCCATAGATGCGGCGGTTCGCGGCATGCAGGATGGTGCAGCGGCGCCGCGCGCGGGTGATCGCGACATAGGCCAGGCGGCGCTCTTCCTCCAGGCTGGCTAGCCCGCCTTCATCGAGCGCCCGCTGGCTGGGGAATACGCCTTCTTCCCAGCCGGGCAGGAAGACATGGTCGAATTCCAGCCCCTTGGCCGCATGCATGGTCATGATGGTGACCTTCTCGCCATCGTCGGCGGCGTCATTGTCCATCACCAGCGACACATGCTCGAGGAAATCGCCGAGCGTTTCGTATTCCTCCATCGCGCGGGCCAGTTCGGAAAGGTTTTCGAGCCTGCCCTTGGCCTCAGCGGTCTTTTCGGCCTCGAGCATGGCAAAGTAGCCGCAATCTTCCAGCACCATGCGTAGCAAGTCTGCCGGGGTGACGAGTTCGGCCTGTTCGCGCCATGCAAGAAACTGCCTCAGCAATTCGCCGATAGTATTGGCGGCACGCGCAGGCAGCTCGTCGCTGTCGGCCAGCTGGAGCGAGGCGGCGGCCAGCGGCAGCCCGGTGCGCCGCGCATGCTGGTGCATTTTCTCCAGCGTCTTGGCGCCAAGCCCGCGCTTGGGCTGGTTGTAGATCCGTTCGAAGGCCAGATCGTCCTGCGGCTGTGCGATCATACGCAGGTAAGCCAGCGCATCGCGGATTTCCGCGCGCTCGTAGAAGCGGAAGCCACCGACGATGCGGTAGTTGATCCCGATCTGGATGAAGCGGTCTTCGAATTCGCGCGTCTGGTATTGCGCGCGCACCAGGATGGCGACTTTATCTAGCGGTGCGCCCTCGCGTTCGAGACGCTCGATCTCCTCGCCTACGCGGCGTGCTTCCTCCGGCGCGTCCCACACGCCGATGACGCGCAGCTTCTCGCCGTGATTGGCTTCAGTCCACAGCGTCTTGTCGTGACGCTGCGAATTGGCGCGGATCAGGCCCGATGCCGCGCCCAGAATATGCGGGGTGGAGCGATAGTTCTGCTCGAGCTTGACGACCTTGGCGCCGGGAAAATCCTTCTCGAACTTCAGGATATTGGCGACTTCCGCCCCGCGCCAGGAATAGATCGACTGATCGTCATCCCCCACGACGCAGATATTCTTGTGCGCCTGCGCCAGCAGCCTGAGCCACAAATATTGGACCGCGTTGGTATCCTGGTATTCGTCCACCAGGATATATTTGAAGCGTCGCTGGTAATCTTCCAGCACCTCGCGGTGCGTGCGGAAGATGTTGAGCATATGCAGCATCAGATCGCCGAAATCGCAGGCGTTGAGCGCTTTCAATCGGTCCTGGTAAAGCTGGTAGAACTGCTGTCCGCGCCCGTTGGCATAGCTTTCGTTTTCCACCGCATCGAGATCGGCGGGGTTGAGCCCGCGGTTCTTCCAGCGATCGATCAGCCCGGCCAGCTGGCGCGCAGGCCAGCGCTTCTCGTCAAGGTCGTTCTGGGTGATCAGCTGCTTGAGCAAGCGCAGCTGGTCGTCCGTGTCGATGATCGTGTAATTGCTTTCGAGGCCCACCAATTCGGCATGGCGGCGCAACATCTTGGCGCAGACCGAATGGAAGGTGCCAAGCCATGGCATGCCCTCGACCGCTTGCCCCAGATGCCTCCCGACGCGTTCGCGCATTTCGCGCGCAGCCTTGTTAGTAAAGGTCACGCACAGGATCTGGCTGGGCCAGGCACGTCCGGTCGCCACCAGATGCGCGAGCCGCGCGGTAAGCGCTGCGGTCTTGCCGGTACCGGCGCCCGCCAGCATCAGCACCGGGCCTTCGGTGGTCAGCACTGCTTCGCGCTGCGGCGGGTTCAGCCGTGCGGCATAGGGGGAAGGCCAGCGTCGCCCGTGGGCGAGGGAAGGGTGCTCGGATCGGACATGGGCAAGTGAACAGGTAGAGAACGTTGGCGCGTGCCGCAAGGCTCAGCTGGCGGCGGTCAACAGTGTCAGCTTGGCCTTGCCGACCTTTCGTTCGGCTGCAACGTCCAGCCCTTTGACCTCAACGCTTTCCTTGTCGGACGTTTCGACCGCCATCCATGTCGCCGGTCCGATCCAGCCCAGCCTGAGTAACCGATCCAGCGCAACCGCTCCGGCGCCGGTGGCGTAGGGCGGGTCGAGCAGGATCAGGTCATAAGGCTCTTTCGCCGGGCCGAGCGTTAGTACCGAACCCTGTTGAACCGCGGTACGCTCGCGCGCGCCAAGCGCCTGGATATTGGCCTTGATCGCGTCCAGCGCCGGCTTGTCCTGCTCAACGAACAGGCAATGCGCCGCGCCGCGCGAGAGCGCTTCCAGCCCCAGCGCGCCCGAGCCGGCAAACAAGTCGGCAACCTGCAATCCTTCGAACGAACCAAGCCTGCTGGTGAGCATGCTGAAGAGGGTTTCGCGGGTGCGGTCCGCGGTCGGGCGCGTAGCGTCGCCCTTCGGGGCAACCAGCTTGCGCCCGCGCCATTCCCCGGCGATGATCCTCACTGGCTGCCCGAGCGCTTGATCTGGCTGCGGAACCGCCCGAGTTCATGGCTGCGAATTTCGCGCGCGGCACCGCGCGGAAGATCTTCGAGTTCGAACGGGCCATAGGCGGTGCGGATCAGGCGGCTGACCTGCAGGCCAAGGTGTTCCAGCACTTTGCGCACTTCGCGGTTCTTGCCTTCAGTGATGGTCAGTTCGATCCACTGGTTGCGGCCGGTGCGCCGCTCAAGATTGGCGTCGATGCTGCCGTAATGGACGCCATCAATAGTGATCCCGTCGATCAGCTCTTCCAGCATTTCCTGCGTTACATCGCCGAATGTGCGCGCACGATATGTGCGCGGGATGCCGGAGGAAGGCAGCTCCATCTGGCGCTTCAACTCGCCGTCATTGGTCAGCAGCAGCAAGCCTTCGGTGTTGAGGTCAAGCCTGCCGACCGGCATCAGCCGCGGGGTTTTGCGGGGCAAGGCGTTGCGCAGCGCATTGTAGATAGTGGGGCGCCCTTTGGGATCGCTTTCGGCGGTGATCAGGCCGGTCGGCTTGTGAAAGGCGAACAGCCGGGTCGGCTCTGGTGCGGCAACTGGCTTTCCGTCCACCGTCACGCCGCGCAGGTCCTTCAGGATCGTAGCCGGCGTTTCCAGGATGAGCCCGTCAATGGCCACGCGCCGATCCGCAATCATGCGCTCCACCTCGCGGCGGCTGGCGACACCAGCGCGCGCCAGCAACTTGGCGATGCGTTCGCCTTCGGGGCGATCACCAGCGGGGCGGGGGTTGTCAGGCATATCCGCCGGTTACGCGTTCAATTGACCGCGCGCAACGCCTCTTCGACAATCTCGTGGAAGCGATGGACGCCGCCTTCTAGCGTGCCCAGCGTCAGTTCGGGCACCGCACCGGTCGAAAGCCCCTGCTGGCCCAATTCGGCGGCGCGGAAGTCCTCGCTGGCGAATACGCCCCCGTCGAGCAAGGCCCAGCTGCGTTCCCAATGGTCGCGCGCCTTTTCCGTTGCGGGCGCCTCGGGGATGAGCATGAAGTCCTCGACCAGCGTCAGGTCATGCGCCTGCGGCATCAGCACCATGACATTGAGGTAATCCGGGCTGGGGATGATGATGGTGGCGGGCAGCAACTGGTAAGCGAAGGTGACGACGCGGCGCAGCGCGGCCATATCGGTCAGGTCCACGCCCTCCATCTCCTCCAGCCGCCCGACGGCGCTGCGTTGGTGCGGGCCGATCTGGTCACCGCTGGTCACCCCGTCCTTGAAGAAGGGGCCGATCGTCTGCGCGTGCAGGCGGGTGACATGGTAGCTTTCCAGGAAAGCATCCATGATCAGCTTCCAATTGCCTTTCACGGTGTGGAGCTTGCGCCGGAACAGCACCAGGTCGCGCGTGCCGAAGGTGTCGAGATCCTCGCCGAGCTTGCGGGCATCGGTAAAGTCTGCGCCTTCAACCGGCGCAAACCAGATCAACCCGCCAGCTTCGCAGCTGGGCAGTTCGACCAGGCCGTAATCGCCCTTGTCCATGCCGGGGAATGTTTCCGGGCGTGGCAGGGCTAGCAGCTTGCCGTCGAGGCGATAGGTCCATGCGTGATAGGGGCAGACCAGTCGCTTGGCGCATTGCACGTCCGCGCCTTCGACCAGCCGCGTGCCGCGATGGCGGCAGACGTTGAGGAAGACATGTGCTGTCCCCTCGGCATCGCGGGTGATGAGGAGCGGGCGCCCGGTCGCATCATGCGGCACCGCCATGCCGGGTTCTGGCAGGAGGGCAGAGGGGCAAAGTACCTGCGGCAGCCGGTCGAACAGCGCTGTCTTTTCCCGCAAGAAGTGGTCAGGATCGGTGTAGACGCTCGCCGGGACGCGCCTGATCTCGCTTCCGCTGCGTTCTTCACCCCGGGCAATTGCTTCAGCCAGCGCCAGTTGCCCTTCGGTCGGGCGCAAAGGTGGTGATTTCGTATCAGCCTCGTTCATCGGGGCGTTCCTATCTCAACTCTCCACGGCTAGTGTCGCACAAATCGGAGCAATCAGGAAGGACGCTAGGGAATGGCTGCAGCAGCTGCGACAGGAAAGAAATCCTCGTGGCGCATCCTTGGCCAGGCGCTGACCAACCGCAAAACCGGCTTCATGCTTGTCTTCGGTTTTGCCAGCGGCCTGCCGTTTGCGCTGTTCCTGGGTACGCTGTTCGCCTGGCTGACCGAGGCCGAGGTTGAGCTGGAGACGATGGGCATCTTCTCGCTCATTGGGCTTGCCTATGCCTTCCAGTTCCTGTGGTCGCCGCTGATCGACAAGGTGGATATCCCGCTGCTGCGCAAGCTGGGCAAGCGCAAGCAATGGATCGTGCCGATGCAGGTGCTGCTGGGAACGATCCTGGTCACGCTCAGCCTGCTCGATCCGAAGTTGCAGCTGGGCATGTTCTCGCTGCTGGCCGGGATCGGCGCCTTCGCCAGCGCCACGCAGGATATCGCGATCAACGCCTGGCGCATCGACGTGGCAGACGAAGAGGCAACGCTCGATATCCTCTCCACGATCTACCAGATGGGATACCGCTTTTCGTCGCTGGTCGGCGGGGCATTGGGCCTGATCATCGCGGCGCGGATCGGCTGGCCGGAAACCTATATGCTGATGGGTGGGATTCTGCTGGCAGCGGGCTTCATCGGCTTGTTCGCGCCGAATGCAGACGGGGATGCCGCCAACACGATGGCGGCCAGCGATGCGCAGGTGCGGGTGCTGCGCCAGGCGGGCGAACTTGCACCCCATGTCCGCAACCGTGCACTGGCAGTGGTCGGAATTCTGTGGGCGGGTGCGATTGCTGTTGTGCTGGCGTTCATGATCATGTCGCTGACCTATGCGCCTGAGGATCGGCCGAACCCGACGGAATTCACGGTCAATTTCGGGCCATGGATCATCGTCGCGACGATCATCCTGCCTGCGCTGATTGCCGGCTGGCTGGCCTCACAGAAGAAGCAGGGGCTGAACCTGCTGGAAGAAGATGCGCCGCCATCGAAGGGGTTCGAGTTCGCGCTCGACCATCTCTATCGCGCGCTGGTGCTGCCGTTGGTCGAATTCGTCGGGCGGATGGGTTGGTCGCTGGTGCTGATCCTGGCGGTGGTGCTGACCTATCGCATCTGCGACGCGATCTGGGGGACTTTCGCTTATCCGTTCTACCTGGGGGAGCTGCAGTACACCAATGACGAGGTCGCCTTTGCCTCCAAGTTCTTCGGTGTCGGTGCGATCATCCTCGGGTTGGCGCTGGGCGGCTGGATGCTGACCGCGTTAGGCCGCATGTTCACGCTGGCGCTGGGCGGGCTGCTCGCTGCGCTTACGAACCTGCTCTATGCCGACCTTGCCGTGGGCGGCCACCGCATGGCGGCGCTGAGCGATGCGACGGGCTTTACCTGGCTCATCGAGCAAATCCCTGAAATCGGCAGCGCCAAGCTCGCCAAACTGACGATCACGATCGGGTTCGAAAACCTCGCGATCGGAATTGCGGGTGCGGCCTATATCGCCTGGTTGTCCTCAATCGTGTCGAAACAGTTCAGCGCCGTACAATTCGCGCTGCTCTCATCGTTGACCATGCTGGTCGGCACGCTGGGGCGCGGCGCGCTGGGCGAGATGATCGAGAACCAGGGCTATTTCGACGTTTTCGTGCTCACCACCTTCATCGGGCTGGGCGCGGTGGTGCTGGTGCTGCTGGAATGGGCGCGCGAGCGGCGCGCAGGCAAGGCTTCTGGAGTTGTGACGCCCGATGTTGCGGCTCAGCCAGCGGAGTGATCAGTCCGGCAGCTGGTTGTTGAGCCGCAGCACTTCGCCCGCAAGGTAGAGCGAACCGGCGATCAGCACCGGCAAACCGTCGTCAGGTAGAGTGGCGAGGGCAGCAGGGACATCGGGCGCCGCGATCGCTCGCGGTCCGAACGCCTCAGCGGGGTACCAGTCATGTGCTGGCACGGGCACGGCGGTGATGCTGGCAAGCGAATCCCCGAGCGGGCCGATCAGCGAGGCGGGGTCCTTGCCTTCGATCATGCCGATGACGAGATGTACTTTCTTGCCAGCGAAATGGCGGGCAAGGGCTTCACCTGCGCTGGGATTGTGCCCGCCGTCGAGCCACACTTCGCGGCCTCCGGTCAGCGGGCCATCGGAAAGGCGCTGCAGGCGTGCGGGCCACTTGGCCTTGGCAAGCCCTGCGCGAATTGCATCGGTTGATACGCTGATTGCGCGCTGATGCCGGAGCAAGGCCACGGCCAGGCCCGCATTGACCACCTGATGCGCGCCGGTCAGGCCGAGGGTGTTCTCGGCTAGGGGTTGGGCGATGTGCAGCGGCGCGCCAATTCGCTCAGCCACCACGGTGATGGCCTGCATCTCGAGTTCCGGCTGCGCGATCGTCACCAGTGGCACGCCCTTTTTGGCGATCCCCGCCTTCTCGAACGCAATCCGCGCCATTGGTTCGGTCGGCACGCCGTCTTCGGGCGCAAGCAGGAAGCGTTCGTGGTCCAGCCCCAGCGCCGCGATGCCGCAGGCGGCGAGCACAACGGGCGTCAGCACATTGGTCGCATCGAACCTGCCGCCCATGCCCACTTCGACCACGCAGGCGTCGGCGGGAGTACGGCTGAAGGCCAGGAAAGCCGCAGCAATGGTCACTTCGAAAAAGCTCGGATTCAGGTCCTCGCCCGCGTCGAGCACTTCTGCCAGTACTTCCGCCAGCGCTTCGTCAGAGATCAGTTCGCCCGCCAGCCGGATCCGCTCGTTATAGCGTACCAGATGCGGGCTGGTAGTGACGTGAACCTTGTAGCCCTCGGCCTCCAGCATCGCCCGCAGGAAGGCGCAGGTCGATCCCTTGCCGTTGGTGCCCGCGACATGGAACACCGGCGGCAGGCGCAGATGCGGATCGCCAAGGCGGGCGAGCAGGGCGGTGATCGTCTCCAGACCCAGGCGCCCTTGCGGCACGCTGAGTTGGCCCAGCCGGTCAAGCTGCGCCTGGACGCGCGGGTCGTCCGAGCGCCCGAAGTCGCGCATGATGCCTGCCTTAAGCCGCCTTGCGCGGCTGGAGGTAGCCGAGCAGCGTCGCCAGCGTTTCCTTCAGGTTCGCCCGGTGCACCACCATGTCGACCATGCCGTGTTCGTGCAGATATTCGGCGCGCTGGAACCCCTCGGGCAATTTCTCGCGGATTGTGTCCTGGATCACCCGCTGGCCGGCAAAGCCGATCAAGGCGCCCGGCTCGGCGATATGGACGTCGCCCAGCATGGCATAGCTGGCGGTCACGCCGCCGGTGGTGGGATCGGTCAGGACCACGATATAGGGCAGCCCGGCCTCTTTCAGGCGCCGGGTCATCACCGTCGCCTTGGGCATTTGCATCAGGCTGAGGATGCCTTCCTGCATGCGTGCGCCGCCTGCCGCCGTCACGACGATATAGGCGCATTTGCGGTCGAGCGCCTTCTGCGCCCCGTCCACGAACGCCGCACCCACCGCCATGCCCATGGAGCCGCCCATGAAGCCGAAATCCTGCACGCCAACCACCGCCGGGCGCCCGTCGATCGCGCCCGATCCGACGCTGAATGCATCGGCATGCGGGCTTTTGGCGCGGGCCTGCTTCAGCCGGTCGGTGTATTTCTTGCTATCCTTGAAGCCGAGCGGGTCTTCGGCGACTTCGGGCTGGGGCAGCATTTCGAAACCGGCGTCGAGCAACAGCGCCAACCGTTGGTCGGCACTGATCCTGCCATGGTGTTCGCAGCGTGGGCAGACCCACAGATTGTCCTGATATTCCTGCTCGAACAGCATTTCCGCGCAGGACGGGCATTTGACCCACAGATCCTTATCGGTGGTGCGCTTGGGGCCACGGCTGAAGGAATTGCGGACGCGTGTGAACCAGTTCATCTGTATCTTCCTAGCGCGCGGTACGAACCGCTTGGGCAAGAGCCGAAGTCAGCTCCTTTAGCTTGGCAGGGGCGTCTTTGCCAAATTCGCCGACCAGTTCGACCAGTGCCGATCCGACCACAACGCCGTCAGCAACCCTGGCGATGTCGCGCGCCTGTTCGGGCGTGCGCACGCCAAAGCCGACAGCGACCGGCAGTTCGGTCGATTGCTTGATGCGGCTGACATTGGCTTCGATCGATTCGATCGCGGCCTGTTGCTTGCCGGTGATCCCAGCAACGGAGACGTAATAGAGAAACCCGCCCGAGCCTTCGAGCACGGCGGGCAGCCGCGCGGCATCGGTGGTGGGGGTCGAAAGGCGGATCGGAGCGATCCCCTGGGCGCGCAATGTGGGGCCCAGCTCCTGGTCTTCCTCTGGCGGGATATCGACGCAGATCACGCCATCCACGCCGCAACCTTTGCATTCGGCAGCGAACCATTCGGCCCCGCGATGCACCATCGGATTGGCATAGCCCATCAGCACCAGCGGCACATCCGGGTGACGGTCGCGGAATTCATTGGCGATCAGCAGCACGTCGGCGGTCTTCGTGCCCGCGCCGAGGCTGCGCAGGTTCGCGGCCTGGATTGCAGGACCATCGGCCATCGGATCGGTAAAGGGCATGCCCAGCTCAATCACGTCCGCGCCGCCTTCAACCAGCGCGTCGAGATTGGCTGCAGTGTCGCCGTCGCCCGCTGTGATGAAGCAGACGAGCGCCGGGTGGGGCTTAGAGAAGGCTGAGGAGAGGCGGGTCAACTGATTTCTTCCGCGTTTTTGCCGGCCGCGCGCTCACTGAGCCACCGGTTGAAGTAGAAAACCGCAAGACCTGCGACAAAGAACTTCGCATCACTTGGGGTCAGCTTAAAACCGTCTCCGAAGAAGTAGCTTGCGATTGGTACCAATGTAAGCGTGCAAAGTGTTGAGAAGGCAATGCCTGCGAGCAAGGTCTTTACGGCTTGCATCACATCTCCACTCCCAGCTTCTCCGCCACGGTGAAGATGTCCTTGTCGCCGCGGCCGCACAGGTTCGCGAGGATGATCGCATCGTCGGGCATCTGCTTCGCTACTTTGGCCACCGCCGCGATGGCGTGGCTGGGTTCGAGTGCAGGTATGATCCCCTCGGTGCGGCAGAGCAGCTGGAAGGCGTCGAGCGCTTCGTCATCGGTTACGGCGGTGTATTCGACCCGGCCCGATTCCTTGAGCCAGGCGTGTTCCGGCCCGATGCCGGGATAGTCGAGACCGGCGCTGATCGAGTGGCCTTCGGTGATCTGGCCGTCATCGTCCTGCAGCAGATAGGTCTTGTTGCCATGCAGGATGCCGGGCGAACCGCCGAGCAGGCTGGCCGCGTGCTGGTCACCATCGAGGCCATAGCCTGCCGCTTCCACGCCCAGCATCTTCACATCGGTATCGTCGAGGAAGGGATGGAACAGCCCCAGCGCATTCGATCCGCCTCCGATTGCTGCCACCAGCAAATCGGGCAGGCGCCCCGTCCGGCTGAGCATCTGCGCGCGCGCTTCCTTGCCGATCACGCTCTGGAAGTTGCGCACCATCTCGGGGTACGGATGCGGGCCTGCGGCCGTGCCGATGATGTAGAAGGTGTCATGCACATTCGCGACCCAGTCACGCAGGGCCTCGTTCATTGCATCTTTCAGCGTCGCCGCCCCGGCGGTGACCGGAACGACCTCCGCGCCAAGCAGCTTCATGCGGAACACATTGGGCGACTGTCGCCTGACATCTTCCGCGCCCATGTAGACCACGCAGGGGAGGCCAAAGCGCGCGCAGACCGTGGCTGTGGCAACGCCGTGCTGGCCTGCGCCGGTTTCCGCGATAATACGCGTCTTGCCCATGCGGATCGCCAGCAGGATCTGCCCGATGCAATTGTTGATCTTGTGCGCGCCGGTGTGGTTGAGCTCGTCACGCTTGAACCAGACCTGCGCGCCGCCCAGCGCTTCCGTCAACCGCTCGGCAAAATAGAGCGGGGAAGGGCGCCCCACATAATGTTCGAGCAGATCGTCGAATTCGGCCTGGAAGCTCGCGTCGGCCTGTGCCGCGCGATACTCGCGCTCAAGGTCAAGGATCAGCGGCATCAGCGTTTCGGCGACATAACGTCCGCCGAACTGGCCAAAGTGCCCGCGTTCGTCAGGCTGGTTGCGAAAGGTGTTTTTTATCTCGGTCATACTGATCGGGCCGCTTCGCAGAACGCAGCGATCAAGTCCACATCCTTAACACCGGGCGCGGTCTCGACGCCCGATGCGGTGTCGACCAGCGGCGCGCCGGTCTGGCGGATCGCCTCGGCCACGTTGTCGGGCGTCAGGCCACCGGCCAGCGCCCAGTCGACCCGGTGGACATGGCCCTGCAGCAGCTCCCACATGAAGGTTTCGCCGGTGCCGCCGGGCATGGCCTTGGCCGGCGCATCGAACAGCAGGCGGTCAACCTTGCCGATGAATTTCGCGCTGCGTTCAAGCGTTCCGGCGTCTTTCATGCCCAGCGCCTTCCACACTTCGACCCCGGCCTTTTCGCGCACCAGGCCCACCCACTCGGGCGTTTCCCCACCGTGAAACTGGACCACGTCGGGCTTCACCCCGGCGATGGCGCGGGCGGTGTATTCCGGGTCGGCATTGGCGAGCAGCAGCACGGTGATGATGCGTCCCCGCGCCAGCTCGCGCAGTTCGGCGGCACGCTCGATCGGGACGTAGCGCGGGCTCGGCTCATACAGGTTCAGCCCGATATGCGTGGCCCCGGCCGCAATCGCGGCTTCCACGGTCTCGGTGGTCGATAGCCCGCAAATCTTGATCTGGGTTGGCACGGCGGCGTCCTTAACGTCAGCTGGGGTTCTGGACCAGCCTTAACAAGGTACCGTCGGGATCGACCATATAGGCAATGGTCATCCCGCTCGCTTCCAGTTTGGGTGGATTGATGCGCGGCCAACCGGTGCTCGTCTCGGGGATGCCTGCTTCTTTGCAGACTTTATAGAAGCCCACGAGGTCGTCCAGCCTCAAGCAGCATCCAAAGGAACTGCTGCCCGGTTCGAGGTCAGGATAGGGGAAGAATTCCAGCGTGGTCCCGCCGCGTTCCAGGGTCATCCAGCCCTGACTGCGCCACCTGGTCTGGAAACCTAAGGCGCGGTAATATGCCTCGGTAATATCAAAGCTGCGCGAAGGCAGGTTGGGCGTGGCGTGGTCGGCCATGTCAAAGCGTGGCTTCGATCGCCCGTGCCGCCGCGAGCGGATCGTCCGCGCGGCTGATCGGGCGGCCGATCACCAGCACGCTGGCACCATCGTCGCGCGCCTGGCGGGGGGTGACGACTCGTTTCTGGTCGCCAGTCGCCTTGCCGCCGGGGCGCAGACCGGGAACCACGAAAAAGCCATCCTTCCACTGCTTGTGGACGGCCTTCACTTCCTGGCCGGAGCACACAATCCCGTCCAGCCCGGCGTCATGCGCCAGTTCGGCGAGGCGCATCACCTGGTCATGCGCGCTACCGGCAATGCCGGTGCGCTCCATGTCGCGCTCGTCCAGGCTGGTGAGCATGGTCACGGCAACGACCTTGCAGCCATCGGCGGCGGCGGCCTTCGCATCTTCCATCATCGCGCGCCCGCCGCCGGCATGGATGGTGACGATCGCCGGTTCGAGGACATGGATCGCCTGCATCGCGCCGGCGACCGTGTTTGGAATGTCATGCAACTTCAGGTCGAGAAAGATGGGCAGGCCCATATGCGCGATCTCGTGCACCCCTGAGTGGCCGTGCGCGCAAAAGAACTCAAGGCCGAGCTTGACCCCGCCGATATGCGATTTGACCTTCTGGAGCAGCGCCTTGCCCGCGTCGATTTGCGGGACGTCGAGCGCCAGGTAGATAGGATTGCTCATCAGTTACCGTCGGGTGACAAGGGATCGGTCGAAGGGGGCGTTTCCGCAGAACCGGCAGATGGAGGCGGGCTGTGGCGGCTGCTGAGCGCGTTCGACCGCACGGCGTTCTCCAGCGAAGTGATCCTGCGGGTCAGGTTCCATTTGGCGGCTCGATGATACAGCCACATTGGCAGCAGGCCGAGAAGGAAGGCCACCAACACAAGCATCGGTACCTTGGTTTCGAGTACGAAATTGTCCCACAGGGTCACCTCGACCGGATCCCAGTTGAAAAAGGAAAACACCAACAACCCGAACAGGATCAGGACCCAGACAATCGTACGTACGATCTGCATACTTACTCCCCGCCTTCTTTGAGGCCGAGCCTAAGCCTTTTCGCGCTCAAGTCTAGCCAAACACCCGCGCGAAGATCGTGTCGACGTGCTTGAAATGGTAATCGAGGTTGAACTTTTCTTCGAGCTCCTCGGGCGAAAGCGTCGCAGCCACTTCCTCATCCGCTTTGAGCAGTTCGAGCAATGAGAGCGCCCCGTCCGATTCCCACACCTTCATCGCGTTGCGCTGGACCAGGCGATAGGCATTGTCGCGGGTAATGCCCGCTTGCGTCAGTGCCAGCAGCACGCGCTGCGAATGCACCAGCCCGCCCATCCGGTCGAGATTCTTCGCCATCCGTTCAGGGTAAACCAGCAGCTTGTCGACCACGCCGGTGAGGCGAGCGAGCGCAAAATCGAGCGTGATCGTGGCGTCAGGCCCGATGAAGCGCTCGACCGAACTGTGCGAGATATCGCGCTCGTGCCACAGCGCCACGTTTTCCAGCGCGGGCAGGGCATAGGCGCGGATCATGCGTGCCTGTCCGGTAAGGTTTTCCGTCAAGATCGGGTTGCGCTTGTGCGGCATGGCCGAGCTGCCCTTTTGCCCGGGCGAGAAGTATTCTTCCGCCTCCAGCACTTCGGTGCGCTGCAGATGCCGGATTTCCACCGCCAGCCGCTCGATCGAGCCGGCGATCACCGCCAGCGTGGCAAAGAACATCGCGTGCCGGTCACGCGGGATAACCTGCGTGCTGACCGGCTCGACGCTGAGCCCTAGCTGCTCGGCAACATATTCCTCCACCGCCGGATCGATATTTGCGAAGGTACCGACCGCGCCCGAGATCGCGCAGGTCGCGATTTCGGCGCGGGCCGCAGCGAGCCGCGCTTTGCAGCGGTCGAATTCGGCATAGGCCTGGGCCAGCTTGAGCCCGAACGTGACCGGTTCGGCATGGATCCCGTGGCTACGCCCGATGGTGGGCGTATATTTGTGCTCTTCGGCGCGGCGGCGGATCGCGGCGAGCAGATCGTCGAGATCGGCCAGCAGGATGTCGGAGGCGCGTGCTAGCTGCACTGCCAGCGTGGTGTCGAGCACGTCGCTCGAGGTCATGCCCTGGTGCATGAAGCGCGCTTCAGGGCCAACCTGCTCCGCCACCCAGTCAAGGAAAGCGATGACATCGTGTTTGAGCACGGCTTCTTTTGCATCGATGGCTGGCACATCGATCACCGGATCAGTTGCCCACCAATCCCACAAGGCCTTGGCCGCGCTGTCCGGCACTACGCCCAGATCAGCGAGTTTTTGCGTCGCGTGCGCCTCGATCTCGAACCAGATGCGATAGCGCGCCTCGGGCTCCCAAATCGCTGTCATGGCAGGGCGGGCGTAACGGGGGACCATCGGATACTCCGGTTTGGGAATCTGGATATGCCGCGGCGGCTAGGCGCGATGAAGGTTCAGATCAACCCCTTGGACCGCAGGCTGGCATGCCCCTCGCGGCCGATGATCACGTGATCGTGGACCGTCACCCCCAGCAACCGCCCCGCCTCTGCGATTCGCCTTGTGATCTGGATATCGGCCTGGCTGGGCTCGGGGCTGCCGCTGGGGTGGTTGTGGACAAGGATGAGCGCGCTGGCACCGATGTCCATCGCGCGGCGGATCACTTCGCGCGGATGGATCGCGGCTTCGTCGATCGACCCGTCACCCACGTGGTGATCATCGATCAGGCGGTTGCGCGTATCGAGATAGAGCACCCGCACGCGCTCTACGGTCAGATGCGCCATGTCGATCGCCAGATAATCGAGCAATGCTTGCCAACTGCCCAGCACCGGTCTTTCCGTAACCTCGCTGCGCGCCATGCGCCGTGCGGCAAGCGCCACGCTCTTAAGTGCGGCAGCGCTGGTTTCGCCCACTCCGGGTTCCTGTTGCAGCGCCGCAGGATCTGCATTGAGCACGCCCGCCAGCGTTCCGAAGCGCTTCAGCAGTGCCTTTGCCACCTGCTTGGTGTCGCCTTGCCGCATCGCCGCAAACAGTAGGTATTCGAGCACTTCGTAATCGGCGAGCGCTTCGGCGCCGCCGTTCAGCAAGCGCTCGCGCAGTCGCGCTCGGTGCCCGGCACCGGCATGTTTGCCCGAATTCTCTTCCGCTTGGGGCAAGTCTGCCTCCGCTACAACCCGATGATGACAGCATTGCCTTTGCTTTGGGAAAGGCGCAAGAGTGCGCGGTAATGGCTGACGCCGAGGAAAATCCCGAGAACACAGCAAGTTCGCGTCGATACTGGCCACGGCGCAAGCGCTGGCAATTCCTGCTCGTGCTGCTGATCCTGCTGGCGATTTCGAGCATGCTGACGTGGCGTTCGCGCGAGGCGATCGTCGGCAATCTTATCGAATCCGAGCTTGACCGGTTGGGTATCGAGGCCAGCTACACCATCGATTCAATCGGCCCCACACGGCAGGTGCTGCGCGATTTCGTGATCGGCGATCCCGAACGCCCCGACCTTTCGATCGAACGGATCGAGGTGGTTCCGGTGGTTGGCTTCTTCGGTGCCGGGATCGGATCGATCACGCTGGTCAATCCGCGGCTGCGCGCTAACTATCGCGATGGCAGGCTGAGCCTTGGGGCGCTTGATCCACTGCTGGAGATGGAAAGCGATGGTCCGCCCGAACTGCCCGACTGGCGGCTCAAGCTGGTTGATGGCCGCGCCCGCATCTTCAGCGATTATGGTGTGGTCGGGGTGAAAGCCGAAGGGAAGGGACGGCTCAGTGGCGGCTTCAGCGGCGTCCTTGCCGCGGCCGGACCGCGGCTGGCGATTGAAGGCTGCAAACTGGATCAGGTGACGCTGGTGGGCAAGGTGACGGTCACGCGCGGACAGCCCGGTTTTGCCGGGCCATTGCAGCTTGCCTCGGCCGAATGTGAGGAACTTGCGCTGGCGCTTGGCAATGTCGACCTGGCGACGGACATTACCGCAGATCGCGATCTGGCCGGGGTGGATGCGAAATTGCGGATCAAGGGCGGTCCGGCCAGCTTTGGGCAGTTTGGCAGCCGGGGGCTTGGTGGATCGATCGACGCGTCATGGCGGGATGGCATTGCCAATGCCCGCTATGACCTTGCCCTCAGCCGAATCGATTCCCCTGCATTGACGCTGAATCGGCTGAAGGCACAGGGCGCGGCACGAATCCGGCCCGCCGACGGGCGTTACGAGGTCGATGTGGGGATCGACGGCGTCGAGCCGCGGTTTGGTGCTGATGCCAATGAAGCCTTGGCGGAGCGGCGCAAGGCCAGTGCCGGAACGCTGGCCGAACCGCTGCTGGCTCGGTTTGCGCAAGGGCTTGCCAAGGCGCTGCCCGGCAGCAGTTTTATCGCCGAGGCAAGGCTGCGGCAAAGTGATGAAGGCCTGAACATCGTCATCCCGGCAGCGCGGCTCAACGATCGGACGGGCCAGGCGCTGCTGGCGGCGTCGCAGCTGCAGTATGGCGTGGGCGATGGCGGCGAGACCCGGCTGGCAGGCAATTTCGCGACCGGCGGCAACGACCTGCCGCGAATTCGTGCGCGGATGGAGGCGGGCGAGGGCGGCCGTGCGGCGTGGCGGCTGGAAATGGAGTCCTACACTGCTGGCACAAGCAGGCTCGCCGTGCCGCGGCTTGCGCTTGATCAGGGCGCGGTGGGGGGCTGGCAGATCGATGGCCTGCTGGAAACGGCTGGCCCCTTGCCAGGTGGAGTGGTTGAAGGATTATCCCTGCCGATCACCGGTCGCTGGTCCGCCCGGAGCGGGTTGGCGATGTGGCAGCAGTGCGCCGATGTGCGCTTTGAACGACTGAAGCTTGCCCAACTGGCGCTGGCTCGCAATCGCCTGCAAATCTGCCCTGACGGCGGCAATGCGATTCTGCGTAGTGCGAACGCTGGCCTGGAGTTCGGAGCGCGCACGGAAGCGCTGACGTTGACCGGAGATTTGGATGGCAGCCCTGTTGCCATAACGAGCGGGCCCGTCCGCGCCTCATCGCGCGACGGCTTCAGCACCAGCAACATCATGCTGACGCTGGGCAACACAGGCGAACAATCGCGCCTCGCAATTGATCGCTTGCAGGCATCATTCTCCGACGGGATCGGCGGAATTGCAGAGGGAATTGCCGGCGGCCTTGCCGTCGTGCCGCTCGATATCAGCAGCGGGAATGCTGAATGGAGCTATGCAGACGGCGCGCTCTACCTGTCGGATGCGAGCTTCGAGCTCAGTGATCGCGTAGAGGAAGGCGGGAACCCGCGCTTCTATCCGCTGTTAGCTCGCGATGCCGTGCTGGCGGTCGAGGGCGGCGCGGTCTCCTCCACGATGGCCTTGCGCAATCCCGACAGCGACCGCGTGGTGACCGAGGTGACGCTGAAGCACGATCTCGGCTCTGGCAAGGGTTCGGCCAGGCTGGCGACACCCGGCCTGCGCTTCGATGATGGCCTGCAGCCCGACCAGCTTTCCATCCTGGCTGACGGCGTTATCGCTCTGGCGGAAGGCACCATCTCCGGCAATGGCCGTATCGACTGGGACGCAGAGGGCATCACCAGCAAGGGCGCATTTTCCAGTGACGATTTCGATTTCGCCGCCGCCTTTGGCCCGGTTCAGCAAGTGTCCGGCACTGTCACCTTCAGTGACCTGCTTAACCTCACTACTGACGGCACGCAGAGCCTCAAGATCGGTTCGATCAACCCCGGTATCGAAGTGTTTGACGGGGTGTTCGATTTCGCCCTGCGTGACGGCACGCTCATCTCGATCAAGGGCGGGCGCTGGCCTTTCTTCGGCGGTGCCATGGTACTGCGCCCGACCGAGCTCAATCTCGCCGTGAGCGAGCAGCGCAGCTATGTCATTGAGATCACCGGGGCCGACGCTGCACAATTCATCGCCGCGATGGAATTGGGCAATATCGCCGCCACCGGCATCTTCGACGGCACGGTGCCGCTGATCTTCGACGAAATGGGCAATGGCGAGATCAGGAACGGCTTGCTGATCTCGCGCCCTCCCGGCGGCAACCTCTCCTATGTCGGCGAGCTTACCTATGAGGACATGGGGGCGATGGCCAATTTCGCCTTCCAGTCGCTGCGTTCGCTCGATTTCAGCCAGATGATGGTCGAAATGAACGGCCCGCTGACCGGCGAAATCATCACCCGGCTGCTGTTCGACGGGGTGCGCCAGGGCGAGGGCACCAGCAGCAATTTCCTGACCCGGCGGATCGCCAAGCTGCCGATTCGCTTCAATGTGAATATCCGCGCGGCATTCTACGAACTGCTCACCAGCCTGCGCAGCACATATGACCCGGCCTTCATCCGCGATCCGCGCGGGCTGGGCCTGCTGCGCAGCGAAGATGGGCAATTCGTGCGGCCCCGCACGCCGGACCAACCCGCGATTCGTCCGCGCGACACAGCGGACGATGAATCACTCATTCAGACAGAAGAAAGCGAACCTCTGCCATGACGCATGCGAAATTGACCGCGCCATCGGGCGGTGCCACAACCCCGGCGATGCAGGGGGAAGGGCAAGGATTGATGGCAAGGGCAAGAGCCGGACTGGCGTTGGTGCCTTTCGCGATGCTTGGCGGCTGCATCAACCTTGCAGCGCCCGACAAGCCGATCGTGATCGAACTCAACATCAATATCCGGCAGGAAGTGATCTATCGGCTGGCCGATGACGCAGCCGAAACGATTGAAGAGAATGCGGAAATCTTCTGAAGTGAAGGTAATGACGATGATAATGACCAGATCCCTTGCCGTTTCGGGTATCGCTGCGGCGCTAACGCTTGGCGTGCTCGCCGCGCCGGCCATGGCACAGCGCGATCCGGCCTATGCCGCAGCGCGCGCTGCAGGCCAGGTGGGTGAGAAGATGGACGGCTATCTCGACATTGTCGGTGCCGAAACCGCCGACCTGCGCCGCATGGTCAACGACATCAATATCAAGCGCCGCGCGGTCTATGCCGAAAAATCGCAGGCGGAATCGGTCACGCTCGAGGAATATGCGCTCGCCACCGGCTGCCAGCTGATCCTCAAGACCGTGCCCGGCGAGAAATACCAGGCGCCCGACGGCTCTTGGCAGACCCGCACTTCGGCCCCTCCGCTGCGCGATCCGCGCTGCCCGCCCGCCTGACCTCGCTTGATCACTACGCAATCCCGAAAATAGCCGCGTTTTGCACTGCAGCACCGGTTGACTTGCCCATGCCCCCCTTCTAAGGGGGCGGCGCCCTCGGCGGGCACCTTATGCGCGTGCTGCGCGTTCCTTCCCTAGGAGGCTGGCATGAGCGACGAGAAACCCGCACGAGAACCCATCGCTGAGGATGCGCGTATCGACGCGCTCGAAGCGCGGCTAAAAGCCGCACGCGAGCGTGAAGAGGAGCGCAACCGGCCGCAGGTCAAGGGTGTCGATGCCGATACGCGCATGGGCAACCGGGTGCTTACGGACCTCATCGGCGGGATTTTCGGAGGCTTTGTTATCGGCTGGGTCATTGACTCCTTCGCCGGAACATCGCCCTGGGGTCTGTTGGTGATGCTGTTCCTCGGGATCATCGTTGCCTTCAGGAACATTATTCGTGCAGCGAACACGCGCCCGGACGATCCTGATACGGATCGATAACGGCGGGTCGAGAAACAGGCGTTAGGGAAAAGCGATCGTGGCAGCCGCAGAAGGCAAGGTCGATCCGATGAAGCAGTTCGCCATTGAGCCGATGTTCGGCTCTGGCGGCTGGGAAGTGGCCGGTTACAATATCGCGTTTACCAATTCGGCGCTGTGGATGCTGATCACCACCGTGCTGCTTTGGGCCTTTGTGGCCGGCGGCATGAAGCGCCAGCTGGTGCCCGGGCGCTGGCAGATGGCGGTTGAGACCTTTACCGGCTTCATCGATGACATGCTGGAAGCCAATGTGGGCAAGGAAGGGCGCAAATATGTGCCCTATATCTTCAGCCTGTTCATGTTCATCCTGTTCGCCAACCTCCTGGGCCTGCTGCCGATCGGCGTGCTGGGCCTGCACCCGTTCACCTTCACCAGCCACTTCACCGTAACAGGCGTACTCGCGATCCTGAGCTTCTCGATCGTGCTGATCGTCGGATTCTGGAAGCACGGCCTGCACTTTTTCAGCCTATTCGTGCCGCATGGCACGCCGTGGTGGCTAATCTGGCTGATTCCAGTGATCGAGCTCATTTCCTTCATGGTCCGCCCCTTCAGCCTCGCGCTGCGACTGTTCGTGGCGATGATGGCGGGCCACGTCTTGCTCAAGGTGCTCGCCAGCTTTGTAATCGGCAGCGTGAATGCTGGCGCGGTTTATGGCGGGTTTATCGGCGTTCCCAGCCTGGTGCTGATGGTGGCCATCAGCGCGCTGGAAATCCTGGTCGCAGGCATCCAGGCCTATGTTTTCGCTCTTCTGACGTCGCTCTACATCAACGACGCAGAGAACCTTCACTAAGTTTTTCCAACCAAAACAGTTTATTCCCAAAGGAGTTTTTCAAATGGAAGCAGAAGCAGCCAAGCTCGTCGGTGCTGGCCTCGCAGCGATCGGTGCCGGCATGGCCGCCATCGGCGTGGGTAACGTGTTCGGTTCGTTCCTTGAGTCCGCCCTGCGCAATCCGGGTGCAGCCGACGGCCAGCAGGGCCGCCTGTTCATCGGCTTCGCCGCGGCAGAACTTCTCGGCCTGCTGGCCTTCGTCGTCGCGATGATCCTGATCTTCGTCGCCTAACGACAATTGCCCAGGCCGATCGGCATGGTGCCGGTCGGCCTTGCATTTTTCAGTCGACTGATTTTCGGACCCGACACATGCCTCAGATAGCGCAACTTGCCGATACCTATGCCAGCCAGGTCTTCTGGCTGCTGATCTTTTTCGGCATCACCTTTTTCGTCATCGGGCGCGGAATGGTGCCCAAGGTGATGGAAACCGTGGCCATGCGCGACCGGCAGATCGCGGATGACCTCGCAGCAGCACAGGCTGCGCGCGACGCCGCTGACGAGCAGGAAGAAACCTGGCGGCGGCGCGAGAACGAAAACCATGCCAAGGCCCAGGCGCTGATCGCCAAAGCCAAGGCCGATGCGGCGGCCAGCACCGAGAAGAAGGTGGCTGCGGCGCAGAAGCGGCTCGACAAGAAGCTGGCCGAAGCCGAAGAGCGCATCGCAGAAGCACGCGGTGCGGCCATGGCGGAAGTCGAAACCGTTGCAGCAGATGCCGCGCAAGACATCGTCGCCCGGCTCGCCGGAGCGAAGGTGGATAGCAAGGCCGCCAAGGCTGCCGTGAAGGAGGCCATGGCCAATGGCTGATATTCTCTTGATCCTCGTTGGCGCCGCCGAAGAGGGTGGGCACTCCGGGCCGGTGGCGCTCGGCCTGCAGGACTACCAGTGGGTTTCGCTTTCGATGCTCATCCTGGTGGGCATCTTCATCTGGAAGAAGGTTCCCGGGCTCATTACCGGCGGGCTCGATGCCAAGATTCAGGCGATCAAGGACCAGCTCGACGAAGCCAAGAGCCTGCGCGCTGAGGCCGAAGCGCTGCGTGACGAATATGCCGCCAAGCTCAAGGATGCCGAAAAGCATGCCGAAGCGATGCTGGCCAATGCCGAGCGCGATGCCAATTCGATCCTCGCGAAGGCAGAGGAAGACGGCAAGCTGATGGTCGAGCGCCGCAAGCGCATGGCGGAAGACAAGATCGCCGCCGCCGAGCGTGAAGCGGTTGAGGGTGTCAAGGCGGTCGCCGTGGGGGCCGCTGCCGCCGCCGCGCGCAAGTTGATCGCTGAAAAGCACGATGCGAGCGCCGACAAGAAGCTGGCGGACGAAATGATCGCATCGATCTGATTGCGCGTCAGAACGATTTCAGGAAGGGCGGCCCGCGTGGCCGCCTTTTTTGTTGTGCGAAAGGGGCTTGGCAGAGCGGCAAATGTCTTTAATGCGAACCATTCGCAGAAACTTCCAGCAGGACTCCCTCGATCGTGAACCGCCTTTTCCTGACCAAGCTCCACCTGATCCTGGCTGCCTTCATGTTCCCGGCGGTGCTGATGTTCCTCGCCACCGGCGCGCTTTACACCTGGGGCAGCAAGGGCGAGTGGTTTGAAAACAGCTATGAGGTGACGCTGGCAGAACCCTATGCCACGCAGAGCCAGGGTGATCTTACCTCCGTTGCCGTGCAAGTGCTGTTGGGCAATAATGTCCCGATCCCGAGCGGTGCCGAAAGCCTGTCGGGCGAGGGCGCGGAACAGGAGCTGAGCTGGACCGGCGCGCGCTCCGAAGTCAGCGTGACGGCTACCGACAATCCGATGGCTGCCAAGGTGACCGTCAAGGAAGCGAGCTTCCACCGCTGGCTGGTCCAGCTGCACAAGGCCAAGGGCAGCACGATCTTCAAGGCCTATGCGACGTTCCTCGCCTTCACCCTGTTCGTGCTGGTCGCCAGCGGGGTGGTGATGGGCCTGCAATCGCCGCCGCTGCGCCGCCTGACGATTGGCAGCAGTGCAGCCGGTGTCGTCGGCTTCGTGGCCTTCGTGCTGCTCGGCTAGACACCCGGTTCGAACACCACTTTGCCGACAAGCTCACGGCGGGCCATCGCCTCGAACCCTTCGCGCCAGCGCGACAGCGGCAGCACGCGGTCGATGGCGGGTTTGATCCGGCCGTCCGAAGCAAGCTGCGCGATCTGCGCGCTGATCGCTGCACCGCGTTCGGGAAAGCGTCGGGCATATTCGCCGGCGCGCAGGCCGATGATCGAGAAGCCCTTGATCAGCGGAATGTTGGTGGGAATTTCCGTTATCCGCCCACTGGTGAAGCCGACCACGACCAGGCTGCCGCCAAAGGCCACACAGCGGGTGCATTCGTCGAACACGTCGCCACCCACCGGATCGAACACGATGTCTGCCAGTGCCCCGCCGGTGATGTCGCTCACCTGTTCGCGGAAGCGGCCCTCGGCCAGAATCACCGCTTCAGGCGCATAGAGCGCTTCGATGCGGACGCGTTTGCTCTCGACTCCGGTCGCAGCGATGACCTTCGCGCCCATTGCCTTGGCGAGATCGACCGCGGCGAGGCCCACCCCGCCGCTGGCCCCGGTCACCAGCACCCATTGGCCGGGCCTGAGCTCGCACAGCTCGACGAGGCCGGTGTAGGCGGTCGAATAGGCCGCGCCCATCGCGGCGCCCTGCGCAAAGCTGAGGCCTTGGGGCAGCGGGCTAAGCCCGCGTTCGGAAATGCTGGCGAATTCGGCGAAGGCGCCGGTCTTGTTGCCGCCGATCACCCGGTCGCCCGGCGCGAAGCCGCTGGCGGGATCGGCTTCGATCACTTCGCCGGCCATTTCGAGCCCGCTGGTGAAGGGCACTTCGGGTTTGAACTGGTATTTGCCCTGCGTCATCAAGAGGTCGGGAAAATTGAGCGAAGCGGCCTGCACCCGAACCAGCACTTCGCCGGGCTGGCGCTGCGGCTGCGGTAGCTCGGCTAGCTCAACGCCATCAAGACTATCCGTAAGCTCAATTACCCTAAGTGCTTGCATCAACGTCTTTCGTCATTGCGAGCGAAGCGAAGCAATCCATCGTTCAGCAGTGGATTGCCGCGTCGCCCTATCGGGCTCCTCGCAATGACGAGAAGACTTAGAAATTGTCCTTGGCGGCTCGCAATGCGGCAAAGGTCTCATGCGGTGCGTTGCCGCCCCAGCGCGCCTGCATGTCGTCATTGTCGGCACGCAGGAAGGGGTTGGTGGCGAGTTCGCGCGCAAGTTGCGTCGGCACAGTCCATTCGCCCTTGGCGCGCTTGGCATCGATTTCGGCGGCGTAGTCTTGCAGCGCGGCATTGTCGGGGTCAGCATGCAGGGCGAATTTCGCGTTCGACTGAGTGTATTCATGCGCGCAATAGAGCGTGGTTTCCGGCGGCAGCGCCTTGATCCGGGCAAGGCTGTCCCAGAACTGCTTCGGCTCGCCTTCGAACATCCGGCCGCAGCCCAGCGCAAACACGCTGTCACCCACGAAGGCCACGCCCGCCTGAGGGATATAATAGGCGATATGCCCATTGGTGTGGCCGGACACGTCGATCACTTCTGCGGTGAAGCTGCCCAGCGCCACGGCATCGCCATGCGCCACCACCCGGTCGATGGATGAGATCTTTTCAACCTCCTGCGGGGCGATCACTTTCGCTCCGGTTGCGGCAACGATATCCGCATTGCCGCCGGCGTGATCGGGGTGCCAGTGCGTGTTCCAGATCTGGGTGATGGTCCAGCCCTTGGTCTCGGCCTGGCGCAGATATTCCTTGCCATCGGGCGTGTCGATCGCGGCGGTTTCGCCGCTGACAGGATCGTAGATGAGGAATCCGTAATTGTCGGACAGGCAGGGGAACTGGTGAATTTCTAGCATGGCTTGCACCCTAAAAGCGATCAGGGGTTTAGGGAAGTGGGGATCAGCCGAGGGCGCTGTCTCTATAGCTAATCGGCAAACAGCAGCTCTATCATCGCATGCAGGCGCGGAGCACCTGTCCGCTCGTCTGCCTGGAGTGAGAAGAGATTGTCGATAGTCAGGCTGACATAGCCATGGACGAGGCTCCAAAGGGCCAGGGAGCGGCTGGTACTGGGCTCAATCTCGCTGTCTGGGTCATCGCCAATTGTGACCAGCAAGTTCGCATAGAGCCGCTCCATTGCCTCATTCAGCGGTGCACTCGTGATGTCGAGTTGATCGGCGCGCCACAGCAACCGGTAACGATGGGGATGACGCAGCGCATATTTCAGCACCGCATCGGCCATGGCGCGTGCGCGGGGTAATGACGCCGGAGGCAGGCCGTCTGTCGCTGCCTCGACCAGTTGGGCCATTTCTTCGAAGTCTTGCGCCGCGAGGGCTGACAACAGCGCGCGTCGGTCCGCAAAATGGTTCGCCGGTGCGGCGTGAGACACGCCGGCGCGTCGTGCGGTTTCGCGGATCGTGACATGATCGGCGCCGTGCGTGTCCAGCAGGTCGCGGGCTGCGGCCAGCAGCCTTGCCGCCCCGTCGCCATTCCTTCGTCTGCTGCTTTCGATTGCGTTCATACCGGCGAACCTGCCTCTTTAATTGACGTTGTCAACCGACACTATATTGACAGTGTCAACGTTCACTGGAGGTGTCGATGATTCGAAAATTGCTGTTCACTCTCGCGATCCTGCCTTTTGCAGTGGTTACGCCGCTGCTCGAAGTCAGTCCTACGCATGTCTTCAATCCTGACTGGCCAGGTCACGCGCGGCTGCACAATGTCTGGCAGCTGATCACACATTGCGCGCTGGCCGCTTACATGGGTTGGCTCGTTTGGCTTCGCGGACGGGAGCGCGAAGCCTGCGCGGTTGCGTTGATCGTGATCGGCGGCTTCCTTGCCGCATATGTGCTGAGCCCGCTTTACGGCGGGTCCATGAGCCACAGCGATGGGATACCACTAACATTCGCCGCTCAGGGTGCGGTGATCGTGATGGTTGCTGCGGCAACGATTCTCGGCTGGTTGCTTGCTTCATCAGGGAAGCGCGACCCGGCCTGAAGTTACGCAAAGAAAGGCCCGCCTGCTCTTGCGAGCAGACGGGCCCTCATTCCCATAAAGCGAGGGTAGAAGCTTAGTCCTTCTTCTTCAGCGCTTCGCCCAGGATGTCGCCCAGCGATGCGCCGCTGTCGGACGAACCGAACTGTGCCACAGCTTCCTTCTCTTCAGCGATCTGGCGCGCCTTGATCGAGAAGTTCGGCTTCTTCGAGCGATCGAAGCCGATCACCATCGCGTCAACCTTGCTGCCGACCTGGAAGCGGTCAGGACGCTGCTCGTCGCGGTCACGGCCGAGGTCCGAACGCTTGATGAAGCCGGTCGCGCCATCTTCGCCAACCTGCACTTCGAGGCCGCCATCGCGGACTTCGAGCACGGTCACGGTCACGGTCTGGTTCTTGCGCAGTGAGCCGGCTGCTGCCGTACCGGCTTCGGTCGGAGCACCCTTTTCGAGCTGCTTCATGCCCAGGCTGATGCGCTCCTTGTCGACATCCACATCGAGCACGATCGCCTTGACCATTTCACCCTTGCGGTGCAGCGCCAGCGCGTCTTCGCCCGAGATGCCCCAGGCGATATCCGACATGTGGACCATGCCATCGACGTCGCCATCGAGGCCGATGAACAGGCCGAATTCGGTGGCGTTCTTGACTTCGCCTTCGACTTCGGTGCCAACCGGGTGCTTCTCGGCGAACTCTTCCCACGGATTGCGCTGAGCCTGCTTGAGGCCGAGCGAGATGCGGCGCTTGTCGCTGTCGACTTCCAGCACCATCACTTCGACTTCCTGGCTGGTCGAAACGATCTTGCCCGGGTGGACGTTCTTCTTCGTCCAGCTCATTTCGCTGACGTGGACCAGGCCTTCGATGCCCGGCTCCAGCTCCACGAAGGCGCCGTATTCGGTGATGTTGGTGACGGTGCCGGACAGCTTCATGCCAACCGGATACTTCGCTGCCACGCCATCCCACGGATCGCTTTCGAGCTGCTTCATGCCCAGGCTGATGCGCTGCGTGTCTTCGTTGATGCGGATGATCTGCACGGTCACGGTCTGGCCGATTTCGATCACTTCGCTGGGGTGGTTGACACGCTTGTAGCTCATGTCGGTGACATGCAGCAGGCCGTCGATACCGCCCAGGTCAACGAAGGCACCGTAATCGGTGATGTTCTTGACTACACCTTCGGTGATCTGGCCTTCGGCGAGGTCGTTGATCAGCTCGCTGCGCTGTTCGGCGCGGGTTTCTTCCAGCACGGCGCGGCGCGACACTACGATGTTGCCGCGGCGGCGGTCCATCTTGAGGATCTGGAAGGGCTGCGGCACGTCCATCAGCGGGGCAACATCGCGCACGGGACGGATATCGACCTGGCTGCCGGGCAGGAAGGCTACGGCGCCGTCGAGGTCGACGGTGAAGCCGCCCTTGACGCGGCCGAAGATGCGGCCTTCCACGCGCTTGCCTTCGCCAAATTCGCTTTCCAGCTTGTCCCAGGCGGCTTCGCGGCGGGCGCGGTCACGGCTGAGCATTGCTTCGCCATCGGCGTTTTCAATGCGGTCCACGAACACTTCGACTTCCGAGCCGACCGCCAGGCCGTGCTCGTCTTCGCCGCGCATGAATTCCTTGAGATCGACGCGGCCTTCGCTCTTCAGGCCGACATCGATGTGCACCATGCCATTGGCGATGGCGGTAACGGTGCCCTTGACGACGCGGCCCTCGAAGCCATCTTCGCCGGCGCCGCCGAGTTGTTCGTTGAGAAGCGCCTCGAAATCGGCGCGAGTGGGATTGGCAGAAGTTGCCATAGTTCAGGGTTTCCTGTTCACATGTTTGCTACCGGCCACCGGTTTTTCCGGGGTCTTTCTCCGTCCCCCATGCACGATTGCACAGGTGTACGGGGCAAGAGGCCGACATCTCCGCGGGGCCGCATGCCGTCGCGAAGGTCCGTTCGATCCAAGGATGTCCGGGACGGGCGCGCGCCTAGGACAATGACCTGCGAAAAGCAAGCGATTTGCGGCCTAGCGCAGCGCAGTCTCGACCGCTTCGATGGCGATCTCGATCGCCTGCTCGCGATTGCAGCTGGTGGTGTCGATCACCAACGCATCGGGTGCGGCCCGCAAGGGGGCGTCCTTGCGGTTGATGTCCCGCGCGTCGCGCGCGACGATGTCGCGCTCGATTTCGATCAAGGGCAGTTCGATCTCGCGGTCCTGCATCTCCAGCCAGCGGCGCCGTGCGCGTTCCTGTACACTGGCGGTGATGAAGAGCTTCACGTCAGCCTCGGGCGCGATAACTGTGCCGATGTCACGCCCGTCCAGCACGGCGCCGCCGGGCTGCGTGGCGAAAGCGCGTTGGCGCTCGTAAAGGGCAAGGCGGACGGCGGGATGGATCGAGACCCGGCTGGCATAGCCGCCGGTCTCCTCGCTGCGGAGGATCGGATCGCCCAGCAAGTCGTCAGGGAACTGACACCCCGCCAGCGCATCGGCCGGATCGTCGGGGTCGCCGCCATTGAGCTGCACCTGCCGGCCGACTGCGCGATACAGTAGCCCGGTGTCGAGATGCGGCAGGCCGAAATGCGCGGCGATTGCCTTAGCTATGGTGCCTTTGCCTGAAGCAGTGGGGCCGTCGACTGCGATGATCATGCGGCGGCCATAGGATCCGCAAGCCACTCCGGCAATCCGCTTGGCGCCTAGTCGATCTGGAAAGCGTCGATCCGGGCAGTCTTGAGCGTGCCATCGGCGCCGAACAGCAGCTTGATCCAGCCGCCACCGGTGAAATCGGCTCCACAAGACGAAATCCCTTCACCTTCGCCCGCTTCGCCAGCGCTGAGGCAAGTGACTTTGACTTCCGGCAGGAACGCGCGCACATTTTTCAGCACGTCACCTTGCTGGCGCGCATCGCCGATCCCCAATGCGGCAATTGGTCCAGTGTCCGGGTAAACGTCGATCAGCTTGATCGCGAGCTTTGGCCCACCAAAGATATGCACGACGCCGCTTTCGTCTTCCCATTCGCAAAGGATATCGCCGTCGTCGCAGATCTCTCCGTTGCGAAGGCGCCCGACCGCTTGCGGCAGCACCTCTTCTCCTAGTGGGTATTTCGAGAAGCTTGTTCCGGCGCGCTGCCATGGATCGGCAATTGGCGTGTCGCTGGCAGGTTGCGCTTTCGCCCCTTCGATAAATGCCTCGGCCAGTTCAGGCGGTGCAACCAGCGGCTCGCTGGCCGGCTCGCTGCCGCAAGCTGCCAACGCCATTGCAGCGAACACGATCGTCAACGCTCTTTGCATCTTCGGTGCCTTTCCTTCGCCCATTGCTGAGCATCCCTTGCCGGGCAGGCAGGGTCAACGATCAGGAAGGCCTAGTACGTCGGCTCGCTCACGCGGTTGCCGCTTCCAGCAGTGTCATGAAATTGGGAAAACTGGTGGCGATGGGGGAGGTGTCATCGACCTCCACGCCAGCGCGGCTGGCAAGCCCGGCCACCGCCATGGACATCGCGATGCGGTGATCGAGATGGGTGGTGACGGGTTCGCCGGATGTGCCCGGCAGCGGATCGCCGCCGGTGCCGTGGATGACCAACCCGTCTTCGCGTTCCTCGACCCGCGCACCGGCAAGCATCAAAGCAGCCGCCATCGCGGACAGGCGATCGCTCTCCTTGACGCGCAACTCGTCGAGCCCGTTCGTCGTTGTAGTGCCTTGCGCCAGCGCAGCAGCCACGAACAGCACAGGAAACTCGTCGATCATGCTGGGGGCCACGGCTGGATCGACAGCGATTCCTTGCAAGAGTGAATGCCGCACGCGCAGGTCTGCCACAGGTTCGCCGCCAACTTCGCGCCGGTCCAGCTCTTCGATGCTGCCGCCCATCTGGCGCAAGACCGCGATCAGGCCAGCGCGGGTCGGGTTCAACCCGACGTTCTCGATCACCAGATCGCTGCCTTCGGTGATCAGGGCCGCGACGATGAAGAAAGCGGCGGAAGAGGGATCGCCCGGCACCACCACCTGCTGAGGCTTGAGCTCGGCTTCGCCGCGGATTCGGATGATCCGTTCCCCGTTCGCTTCCTCGACTTCCAGCTCCGCACCGAAACCGCGCAGCATCCGCTCGGAATGATCGCGAGTCGGCACCGGCTCGATCACAGTGGTGATGCCCGGAGTGTTTAGGCCCGCGAGCAGCACTGCACTCTTCACCTGCGCGCTCGCGACTGGCAGGCGATAGGTGATGGGCACCGCCGGGACTGAGCCGTGCATGGTGAGGGGCAGGGTGCCGCCCTCCGAAGCCTCGAAACCGGCGCCCATTTGTGAGAGCGGCTCGATCACGCGGCCCATCGGTCGCTTCGATAGGCTGGCGTCTCCGATAAAGGTCGCGCTGATCGCGTGACTGGCGACGAGACCCATCAAAAGGCGAGTGCTGGTGCCGCTATTGCCCATGTCTAGCGGGCTTTCGGGCTGCAGCAGGCCGCCCACGCCCACGCCGTGGACGTGCCAGGTTTCGCCGCGCTTTTCGATGGTGGCGCCCATCTTGCGCATGGCATCAGCTGTCGCCATCACGTCTTCGCCCTCCAGCAAGCCGGTGACGCGGGTCTCGCCCACCGCCAGCGCGCCGAACATGATCGAGCGGTGGCTGATCGACTTGTCGCCGGGAACACGCAGGCGTCCGGTCAGGGGTCCAAGGGGCTGGAAGCGGTGGGCTGGCAAGGGAATCTCGACGATTTGGGTGGATGCGGTATGGAGCGCGGCTTTTGACAGCGCCATGCCCCTATGGCAAGGCGCGCCGCGCTCTTGATTCGGGGTGAAAAGCTACCCATCAAGAAAGAGAATTTTTTGCGCGGCCCGGCAAGTTCGCAAAGGGGCCCGACCAAGGGAATACAAAGATATGGCAAAGCCAGAATGGGGCACCAAGCGTTCCTGCCCCAAATGCGGGGAACGCTTCTACGATTTGGGCAAGTCGGAGCCGGTCGCTTGCATCGAATGCGGCGAGGAATGGTATCCCGAGCCGGTGCTCAAGCCGAAGCAGCCGATCCCGTTCGAGGAAGACGAGAAGAAGAAAGACGTCGATGCCGATAGCGATCTGGGCGGCGATGACGATCTCGAGGATCTGGAAGATATCGACGAGGATGACGATTCCCCGGACAATGATGTCGACCTGGGCGGCGATGACGACCTTGGCGTCAGCACCGGTGCCGGTGACGACGATGAGGATGATAGTTAGTATTTTGGCCCTCAAACGCCGGGCGCGGGCCCTCCGGCCCGCTTGGCTTTCGCGGCATTAGCCGCGACGCGCAGTCGCGCTTTGGCTGCCGCGACCAAGACCCGCCCGGCGCAAGGCCGACCGGCCGCCCGCAGGCGCCCCATAGCGAAGCGGAGGGATTAGCGGCGAGGATGCAAGCGCGGATGCGCTTGCGAAAAACAAAAAGCTTCTTGCAATAGGGAGGCGCGCTTTATAAAGGGCGCTTCCCGCAGGCGGCAACGCCTGCACATATCGAGTGCTCGGGGCCTTAGCTCAGCTGGGAGAGCGCTACAATGGCATTGTAGAGGTCAGCGGTTCGATCCCGCTAGGCTCCACCACTCGAGACTGAACAAAGTCGGATTTCGGTCCGGGAGCTTCCGTCAGGGAAGTAACCAGGCAAACAATTCGCACGCTGGCTGACGAGGTTTCGTCCGCCGGCGTTTTTCGCATTTACCGGTCCACAGGGGTCGGAAAGGAGTAACGGACAGGCATGTTTGACAATCTGTCAGATCGCCTCGGCAATGTGTTCGACCGCCTGCGCGGCCGCGGCGCGCTGTCCGAACAGGACGTGCGCGATGCCATGCGCGAGGTGCGCGTGGCGCTGCTCGAAGCCGATGTCGCGCTGCCTGTCGCCCGCCGCTTTATCGACGCGGTTACCGAAAAGGCCGTGGGCCAGGATGTGCTGCGCTCGGTCACACCGGGGCAGCAGGTCGTCAAGATCGTCCATGACGAACTGGTCGAGATGCTGGGCGGGGCGGAAACGCCGGGCCTTGATCTGGATGCCAAGCCGCCGGTCGTGATCATGATGGTCGGCCTGCAGGGTTCGGGTAAGACTACGACGACTGCCAAGCTCGGCAAGCTGATCCGGGAAAAGCACGGCAAGAAGTCGCTGATGGCGTCGCTCGACGTCCAGCGCCCTGCGGCACAAGAGCAGCTCAAGGTGCTGGGCGAGCAGGTTGATGTAGCGACCCTGCCGATCGTGCCGGGGCAGCAGCCGGTCGACATTGCCCGCCGCGCGATGGAAGCGGCGCGGTTGCAAAACGTTGACGTGCTGCTGCTCGATACCGCAGGCCGCCTGCATGTCGATGAAGCGCTGATGGCCGAAATGAAGGCTGTCGCCGGCGTCTCCACCCCGCACGAGGTGCTGCTGGTGGTCGACAGCCTGACCGGCCAGGACGCGGTCAACGTGGCGCAGAGCTTCAGCGGCGAAGTGCCGCTGACCGGTGTCATCCTGACCCGGATGGACGGCGATGCCCGCGGCGGCGCGGCGCTGTCCATGCGGCACGTCACCGGCAAGCCGATCAAGTTCGCCGGTACCGGTGAAAAGCTCGATGCCATCGAAGCGTTCCATCCCTCGCGCGTGGCCGACCGGATCCTGGGCATGGGCGATGTCGTCAGCCTGGTGGAAAAAGCCGCGGCGACGATCAAGGAAGAAGACGCCGAAGCGTTGGCCAAGCGCATGGCCAAGGGTCAGTTCGACTTGAACGACCTGCGAATGCAGCTCAACCAGATGCAGAATATGGGCGGCCTTGGCATGCTCGCGGGCATGATGCCGGGCATGAAGAAGGCCAAGGCGGCGATGGCGGCCAGCGGCATGGATGACAAGGTGCTCGTCCATATGGATGCGATCATCGGGTCGATGACGCCGAAGGAACGCGCCCGGCCCGAACTGATGAACGCGAAGCGCAAGAAGCGCGTGGCAGCAGGCAGCGGCACCGATGTGCAGACGGTCAACAAGGTGCTGAAGATGCACCAGGAAATGGCCCGCGCGATGAAGCAGATCAAGAAGATGGGCGGGCTCAAGGGCCTGGCCTCGATGTTTGGTGGCGGCGGGCTGGGCGCAGCCATGCCTGGGCTCGGTGGGCCCGGTGCAGGCATGCCCGGCCTGGGTGGCCCAAAGGGTCCATCGGTCGATCCGGACACGCTTCCGCCCGAACTCAGAGATTTATTGAACAAGAAGTAATTTCAAAAGTTTAGACTGGAAAGGTAATACACAATGGCAGTTGCAATCCGTTTGTCGCGCGGTGGCGCGAAGAAGCGTCCTTACTACCGCATCGTCGTGTCGGACACGCGCAGCCCGCGTGACGGCAAGTATCTGGAGCAGATCGGCACCTACAACCCGATGCTGCCTAAGGACTCGGGCGAGCGCGTGAAGCTCAATGAAGACCGTGCGCGCTACTGGATTGGTGTGGGCGCCAAGCCGACCGACCGTGTCCACCGCTTCCTCGACGCCGCCGGCGTGCTTGAGCGCGCTCCGCGCAACAACCCGAAGAAGGGCGAGCCGGGCGAAGCCGCCAAGGAGCGTGCTGAGGAAAAGGCTGCCAAGCTGGCTGAGGCTGAAGAAGCTGCCAAAGCTGCTGCTGAAGCACCCGCCGAGGAAGAAGTAGCGGTAGAAGAGGCGGCAGCTGAGGAAGCTCCGGCTGAAGAAGCAGCTGCGGAAGATGCGCCTGCCGAAGAAGCTGCTTCTGAAGAAGCACCGGCCGAAGACGCGGCTGAAGAAAAGGCCGAGTAAGCCTTTCCATGTCGGACAAGCCCGTTACGCTGGCAGCCATCACCGGCGCGCATGGCGTGACGGGCGAAATCCGACTGAAGCTGTTTGGGGAGGGCGTGGATGCGCTCGCCAAGCACAAAAGCTTCAATGACGGGGCGCTGACCCTCACAAAAATCCGCAGCGACAACAAGGGCGGGGCGATCGCCCGCTTCGCCGAGGTTTCGGGCCGCGACGAGGCTGAGAAACTTCGCGGCACCGTGCTGAGTGTATCGCGCGACAACCTGCCAACGCTTGGGGCAGGCGAATATTATCACGCCGACCTGATTGGCCTTGCGGTCGTGACCGACACGGGGGACATCGTGGGCCGTTCGATCGCGGTCCACAATTTCGGCGCCACCGATATTATCGAGATCGAGAAAGACCCGGCGCCAGCGAAGGGGCAGAAGACCTTCATGGTGCCGATGATCGAGGTCGCAGTGATCGATTGGGATGGCGAAAAGCTTGTGATCGCGGCAGATTTCGTCGAATGACCTTCGCCGCCACCATCCTCACGCTCTATCCAGAGATGTTCCCCGGACCGCTGGGCGTGAGCCTTGCGGGCAAGGCGCTCGAGCGCGGTGATTGGTCTTGCACCACGGTGAATCCGCGTGACTTTGCGACAGACAAACACCGCACGGTTGATGATACGCCGGCAGGCGGCGGAGCCGGGATGGTGCTTAAACCCGATGTGATGGCGGCAGCGCTGGACTCAATCCTCCCTGGAACGGGGAGGGGGACCGTCGAAGACGGTGGAGGGGTACCTCCCGCAAACTCGACCGTGCCCCTCCACCATCCGGCGGCTAACGCCTTAGATGGTCCCCCCTCCCCCGGTGGGGGAGGATATTCCCATCCTCGCCATGACCCCGCGCGGAAAGCCGATCACTCAGGCGCGTATCCGCGAGATCGCGTCCGGCCCAGGCGTCACCATCATCTGCGGCCGGTTCGAGGGGTTTGACGAGCGGCTGTTCGAAGCGCGGCCCGAGATCGAGCAGGTTAGCCTTGCCGACATCGTCCTCTCCGGCGGAGAGCCCGCCGCGCTCGCCATACTTGACGCTTGCATTCGCCTGCTTCCCGGCGTAATGGGCGCGCCCGACAGCGGACACGAGGAGTCCTTCGAAGAAGGGCTGCTGGAATATCCGCAATATACCCGACCTCAGGAATGGGAAGGGCGCGCGATCCCTGAAGTGCTGCGATCGGGGGATCATGCGAAGATCGCTGCTTGGCGCAAGGCAAGAAGCGAAGAAGACACTCGGTTACGCAGGCCGGACCTTTGGGAGCGTTATAGTGGCGCTCGGGACCAGCCTGCCTCTGGCGCGCGGCGAAAGAAGAAGGACTTGGACCAGTGAACCTGATCCAGCAGATCGAAGCGGAAGAAATTGCCAAGGCTGGCAAGGACATTCCCGAATTCCGCGCCGGTGACACCGTGCGCGTTGGCGTGAAGGTTGTCGAAGGCAACCGCGAGCGTATCCAGAATTACGAAGGCGTGGTGATCGCGCGTTCGAACCGCGGCATGGGTTCGAACTTCACCGTGCGCAAGATGAGCTTCGGCGAAGGCGTGGAACGCGTGTTCCCGCTCTACTCGCCGATCGTCGACAGCATCACCGTGGTCCGCCGCGGCGTGGTGCGTCGCGCGAAGCTCTATTACCTGCGTGGCCGCACTGGCAAGAGTGCACGTATCGCCGAACGCCGCGAGAACGCGCCGAAGGCCTAAGCCGGGCGCACTCAGTGCGACGAATTCGAAGGGCGTGGCGGGAAACTGCCGCGCCCTTTTTGCATTTCATTGTCAAACTCGCCATTGCACGCGCAATCGAAACGAAAGGCCTGTCCTTGAAATGCGTCTCCTTCTCGCCGCTGCCGCTACATTCTGCCTTGCCATGCCAGCCGACGCCCAGGTTGAAGCCATGAGCGATACGGAAAAGCTCACATTCGAGCGGGTCTTTGCTTCGCCTTCGCTCGATGGGCCAAGTCCGCGCCAGGTCAAGCTGTCGCCTGAAGGGCGCTATCTGACCCTGCTGCGCAACCGGGCCGAGGAAAAGGAGCGCTATGACCTGTGGGGCTTCGATCGTGAGACGGGCGAATGGACCATGCTGGTTGATTCCAAGCGGCTCGGTTCCGGCCGCGAGCTATCCGAAGACGAGAAGATGCAGCGCGAGCGGCAGCGCGTCGGCAACCTCACCGGCATCATCAGCTATCAATGGGCGAGCGATGGCAAGGCGGTGCTGGTGCCGCTTGACGGCGATCTTTACCTCGCCGGGCTCGATGGCGAAATCACGCGCCTGACCGATACCGAGGAGACGGAACTCAACCCGATGCTCAGCCCCGAAGGCAGCTTCATCTCCTTCGTGCGCGATCGCCAGCTGTGGGTTGGCACGGTTGGTGCGGCTGCCGCGCCGGTCACGCCTAAGGAAGCGGACACGATCCGCTGGGGTGAGGCCGAATTCGTCGCGCAGGAAGAAATGGCGCGGCTGACCGGTTTCTGGTGGAGCCCGGACGAACGCCGCATCGTCGTCCAGCGCACCGATGAAAGCCCGGTCGGGATTGTCACTCGCGCGGCGATCGGCGCCACCGGCACAAACGTGTTCGAGCAGCGCTATCCGGCGGCGGGGACCGACAATGCGATTGTAGAGCTCTATGTGATCGACCCCGACGGGCAGAACAGGGTGAAGATCGACCTTGGCACAGAGACCGACATTTACATCGCCCGGGTCGATTGGGCGCCCGATGGCAGCGCGATTTATGTCCAGCGGCAGAACCGCGCGCAGACCGTGCTCGATATACTCAAGGTCGATCCTGCTACTGGCGCGAGCGGAGTCTGGTTCACCGAACGCGCCGCGCGCGAGAATTACTGGATCAACCTGGGTGACGACTATCGCTTCCTCAAGGACGGTTCGCTGATCTGGTGGAGCGAGCGCGACGGGTTTGGCCATCTCTACCACTTCAAGGACGGTGCATGGGCCCAGCTGACCAAAGGCGAATGGATGGTCACGCGCCTTGCCGGTGTCGATGAAGAACTGGGGCGGCTCTATTTCGAAGGCAATGCCGATGGCGTGCTCGAACGGCATGTCTACGCGCTCGACCTGGCAAAGCCGGGCGAATGGCAGCGGCTGACCGAGCCGGGCTATGTCAACGCCTCGGTGATGGACAAGAAGGCGCAATCGCTGCTTGTAACCCGCTCATCGCCTTTGCAGCCGGCGCAGACCTACCTCGCGGACACCGTGGGCAATCGCATCGCCTGGGTGGAGGAAAACGCGCTTGACGCCAGCCATCCTTACGCGCCCTATCTCGCCAGCCATGTCGCGCCCGAATATGGCACGATCGCGGCGGAAGACGGCACGCCGCTGCATTGGCTGATGATCAAGCCGGAGATGGAGCCGGGCAAGCAGTATCCGGTGTTCGTGATGCATTACGGTGGGCCGGGCCCGCAGATGGTCGACCGGGCATGGGAAGGCACGCTGGCGCAGGCGATCGTCGATAAGGGCTATATCTGGTTCGTGCTCGACAATCGCGGCTCGGCCAATCGCGGGGTCGACTTCGAACAGCCGCTTTACCGCGCGATGGGCGGGGTCGAAGTGCGCGACCAGGCACGCGGAACCGAATTCCTCAAGTCGCTGCCTTTCGTCGATCCCGCGAAGATCGCGATCTACGGCTGGTCCTATGGCGGGTACATGACACTGAAGCGCCTGCAGGCCGAACCCGGCACCTATGCTGCGGGGATCTCGGGCGCGCCGGTGACCAAGTGGGAACTCTACGACACGCATTATACCGAGCGCTACATGGGGGACCCGCGCGAAGTGCCCGAGGCTTACAACAAGGCCAATGCGATGGAGGACGCGACGAAGATGCGCGATCCGCTGCTGCTTATCCACGGCATGGCGGATGATAACGTCGTGTTCGAGCATTCTTCCGAACTGATCGCCAAGCTGCAGGGTGACAATGTACCGTTCGAGATGATGCTCTATCCCGGTTACACCCACCGCGTGTCAGGCGAGAAGATCTCGCCCCATCTGTGGAATTCGATCTTCAGCTTCCTCGAACGGCACGGCGTGACCCCGCCCGAATAGGGCGGGGCGCCTCGGCCAGCCATTCGAGCGCCTTCGCGGCGACTTCTTCCGGGGCTTCGACCTGCGGGTAATGCCCCACCTTGGGAAGCAGGTGTTGCCGTGCTGATGGCAAGCGCTCACGCCAGGCCTGCCATGCATGCTGGCCCGATACCGGATCGAGCGCGCCGTTGACCAGGCCGACCCTCGGCTGAACCTGCTTTAGCGCGCCAACCCAGCGCGCCTCGTTGGCCCTGCGATCCGCGATGTAGTGCAGCAGCTTGTGGAAGATGCGGTGTCCGCCATTCTCACTGATGAATTCCCAGAAAATGTCGAGCTCGGCTTCGCTTGGCTGTGTGTCAGGTCCGAAGACTTGGGAGAAGCTCTTGCCGAAACCCTTACGATTCAGGAACTGGCTGACGATGAAACCGATCGGCGAGGTCCCCAGCTTCTGGATCGGGCGGGCGCGGTGCTGGTCGGGGAAGATCCCGCCATTAAGGAACACTATTTGCTCCAGCCCGCGTGCGGCTGAACCCTCCAGCTGGCGTGCGACAAGCTCCTGCCCTACGGATACGCCATAGTCATGCACCAGCGCGTCCCATTGTGTGACCCCAAGATGCGCCAGCAATGCTTCCTGCAGATCGGCCTGCAGGTCGATCGAATACTGCATGTTCGGCTTGTCGGACAAGCCGAAGCCCAGCATGTCGCAGGCGATCAGGCTGCGCTCTGCACCCAGCAGTGGCCAGACTGCCGCCCAATCCCAGGAGCACGTTGGAAATCCGTGCACCAGCAAAAGCGGCTTGGTATCGGCTTCGATCAGGCCATGGGTCCAATAGGCGACCTGGTGACCGCCAAAGCGGAAGTATCTCGCGCCTCGGCGCCATGTGTCGTTATTGGCGTGCATAGGTTTTCCTCTTGCTATGTGACGCTAGCTTGGGCAGCGCAGCGCGCAAAGCGAATTCAAACCCTGGAGTATGTGAATTGGGCTATCGAGTTGCTGTTGTCGGCGCGACCGGGAATGTCGGGCGCGAAATGATGCAGATCCTTGCTGAACGCGAGTTCCCCTGTGACGAGGTTGCAGCGGTGGCATCGCCGCGCTCGACCGGCACCGAAGTGGAATTCGGCGACACCGGCCGCATGCTCAAGTGCAAGAACATCGAGCATTTCGACTTCACAGGTTATGATATTGCGCTGTTCAGTGCGGGCGGCGGCCCGGCCAAGGAATACGCGCCCAAGGCGGCGGCGCAAGGCTGCGTGGTTATCGACAACAGCTCGTACTGGCGGATGGACCCCGACGTGCCGCTGATCGTGCCCGAGGTGAACCCGGATGCGATCGATGGCTATTCGAAGAAGAACATCATCGCCAATCCCAACTGCTCGACCGCGCAGCTGGTGGTGGCGCTGAAGCCACTGCATGATGCGGCAACGATCAAGCGGGTGGTGGTCTCAACCTATCAGTCTGTTTCAGGCGCAGGTAAGGCCGGGATGGACGAGCTGTTCGAGCAGAGCCGCGCAATCTTCGTGGGCGATCCTGTCCAAACGAAAAAGTTCACCAAGCAGATCGCGTTCAACCTGATCCCCCACATCGATGTCTTCCTGGACGATGGCTACACCAAGGAAGAGTGGAAGATGACGGTCGAGACCAAGAAGATCCTCGACCCGAAGATCAAGCTTTCCGCCACTTGCGTGCGCGTGCCGGTGTTCGTGGGCCATTCCGAAGCGGTCAGCATCGAGTTCGAAAACGAGCTTTCGGCAGAGCAGGCGCAGGAGATCCTGCGCGAGGCGCCGGGCGTGATGCTGGTCGATAAGCGCGAGGACGGCGGCTATATCACCCCGATCGAATGCGTCGGCGATGGGGCAACCTATGTCAGCCGCGTGCGCGAGGATCCGACAGTCGAGAACGGCCTGACGCTGTGGTGCGTGTCCGACAATTTGCGTAAAGGTGCCGCGCTCAACGCGGTGCAGATCGCCGAACTGCTGGGCCGCCGTCACCTGAAAAAGGGCTGAAGCCATGAAATGGATTGCCGCACTCCCGCTGTTCGCCCTGCTGGCCTGTAGTCCGGCAGCAGATGAAGGGGCAGCGGAGGAGGCGGCAGTCGCTCCCGTACCCGAACCGGCCAAGCCCTCGGTCAATCTCGACGCGACCGGTATTACAGTGCCGGCGCAGGATGGGCAGGCGGCTGTGCAAGTGGCATTCGGGACCGAGCGTGGTCAAGTCGAGGACGCGCTGGCCAGCGCACTGGGCAGCATCAAGGAGCGCGCCTCGCAAAGCGAATGCCCGGCAGGCGTGATCAGCACCACGGTCTATGACGGGATCGTGCTCAACTTCCAGGGCGGCAATTTCGTTGGCTGGATGGCCAGCGGCGGCGATTATGTGCCGGATCTGCCGCGCGCAGAACTGGCCGAGGCTGCGGGCGGGCTAACCGAAGTGACGGACAGTACGCTCGGCGCCGAATTCTATCTCGGCAAGGAAGGCGACCCGGTGATCTCGTTCCTGTTCGACAGCGATGGCGACACGGCCAAGGTTTCCCGGCTGTGGGCCGGCACCAACTGCATTTTGCGCTAGACTGCTGCAGAGCCGCTATTCGCCCGGCGGCGGAAGATTGCCCGGCGCTCGCGGATTGCCGCGCATCAGGAACGCCAATGGCGCCGCGGCGATCGTGATCCACATCATCAGCCAGAAATCGTTGATATAGGCGATCATTGCCGCCTGCCGGTTGATTTCGCCATCGACGATCCGCAGCGCCATATCGCCGAACGCCTGGTAGCGGTCGATGGTCGAGAAATCGATGACGTTGCCCGTCGCTGCCGTGATGTGCCCCGCAAGATCGCTGTGGCTGGTCTGGATGTTCGCGCCGACCAGCACTGTCATCAAAGCGATCCCGACCGATGCACCGAGCGAGCGGAACAGGTTCAACAGGCTCGACCCTTCGGTGCGGAGGCGCGGGGCGAGCGTGGCGAAAGCGCTGACCTGCAGCGGGATGAACACCAACCCCATGCCGAGCCCCTGCAGCAGGCCGGAAACAATGACGTGGTACTGGTCGACCCCGAGCGACCAATGCGCCATCTGCCATAGCGACCAGGCACAGATCAGGAATCCTGATGCCACAACCGGCCGTGCATCCCACCCGTGGCGCATGAGCCAGCCCGAAACCTGCATGCTGATCAGGATGCCCACGCCGCGCGGCATCAGGACAACGCCCGTGTCGATCACGCCATAGCCGAACAGGTTCTGCAGCATCGGCGGCAACAGCGCCATGGTGGCGAACATCACCACGCCGATCACGATCATGAAAGCCAAGGCAAAGACGAAATTCCGGTCGCGGAACAGCGCTATGTCGAAAATCGGATGTTCGGTCGTCGCAAGGTGGATCACCACCATCCACCCTGCGGCAAGCGCAAGGAAGGCGTAGACCCAGATTTCGCCCGCGTCGAACCAGTCGAGATGGCCACCGCGATCAAGCAACAATTGCAGTGCGGACAGCGCAATAGCGAGGAGGATGAATCCGGTCAGGTCGAACGGGCGGCGGCGCTGGTCGGGCTGGGGCAGGTAGGCCAGCAGCGCTGCGAGCGACAGTACGCCAATTGGCAGATTAACGTAGAACACCCAGCGCCAGTTGGCGCTTTCGGTCAGCCAACCGCCCAGGATCGGGCCCAGGATCGGGCCGATCATGATGCCCATGCCCCAGATCGCCATCACCTGTGCGTGGCGGCTGGGGCGGGTGATATCGAGCATGAAGGCCTGGCTGAGCGGCGCGATGAAGGCACCGGCCACGCCCTGCATCGCGCGGAATATCACCATCTCTTCAAGGTTCTGCGCCATGCCACACAGCATCGAAGTGACGATGAAGCCGGCTACAGAGCCGATGAACAGCCGCCGCGCGCCAATCCGGTCGGCCAGCCAGCCGGTTATCGGCAGCGCCACCGCAGAGGCGATAATATAGCTCGTCAGCACCCAGGTGACGCTGTCGATGGTCGCCCCGAGCGAAGCCTGCATATGCGGGATCGCGACATTGGCGATGGTGGTGTCGAGGATCTGCAGCAGCGAGGCCGCCATGATACCGACGATCAACAGCCAGTAATTGTCGGTATGGAGATGCGCCTCGTCAGCGGTTGGGCTTGCTGCAGGCATCGGCTGCGCTGCACTCGCCATTCTTAGTCGCGCTTGTCAGCGGTGTAGATCGTGACGTCGGCGGAAAGCCCGGCGATCAGGCGGCGCGGGCTCTTTTCGACGAGTTCGATCTTCACGGGCACGCGCTGCGTCACCTTGACCCAATTGCCGGTGGCATTCTGAGCCGGTAGGACGGAGAATTCCGATCCAGTCCCGGCGCCGATCGACGCCACTTTGCCGTCGAGTTCGAGGCCCGGATAGGCGTCAAGCTCGACCTTGGCGCGCTGGCCTTCGCGCATGTCGGCAAGGTCGGTTTCCTTGAAATTGGCTTCGACATAGCTCGCATCGGCCATCACCAGCGTCACCAACGGCAGGCTGGCGACTGCTTGCTGGCCGACCTGCAGGCGATCTGCTTGGGCGATGCGTCCGGCCGCGGGGGCGCGGATTTCGGTCCGGCTCAGCGCCAGCTCGGCATCGGCGATCCGCGCCCGGGCGCGGGCGATCTGCGGGTTCTCGCCCGGCACGGCGGGTGCGGTGGCAAGCTTTGCGCGAGCTTCGTGCTGGCGTGCTTCGGCCTGGCGCAAGCCTTCGCGCGCCTGCGCCACGGCATGTTCCGCCGCTTCGAAATCAGCCTTGGTGCTGAAGCCGCGATCGCGCAGGGCACGCACCCGCTCGAACCGCGCCTGAGCGAAGGCGATGTCCTCGCGTGCGGCGGAAATATCGACCCCGGCAAGGTCGGGTGAATTCGACAGTGCGATCACATTGGCTTGGGCCTGCGCGAGTTCGGCCTGCGCTTCGGCAAGCGCCAACTGGTACGGCTCGGGATCGATCCGGAACAACAATTGCCCGGCGGCCACGTCGTCGCCGTCCTTGACGAATGTTTCAACGATCCGTCCGCCCACTTCAGCGCTGACAGTGACCTTATCGGCCTGGACATAGGCATTGTCGGTCGAGACTTTGCCCGCGAGGCTTAGCCAGTAGAGAGCGCCACCAAGCAGCAAAGCGAGCGGCAATGACAGCATCAGCGCCAGCCGACCCCATTTACGGCGCGGCGCTGCTTTGCTGGATGGCTCAATCTGCGCCGGGCTCGCTTCGGCGGATGTCTCGAATTGCGCGTCGATATCAGCCATCAGCCAGCTCCATTGCGCGGGCGCGGGCCAAATTGTCGCCGATCCGGTCGAGCAGCCTGCCCAGCGTGTCACGCTCGGACGCACTCAGGCCTTTGAGCGTGTCTTCAAACAAAAGCTCAACTGTGGCCTGCAACTTGTCGACGATGTCGCGGCTCTTGCCTGTAAGATGCAGGATACGCGCGCGCCGGTCAGCTGGGTCATTGCGCCGTTCCAGCCAGCCAGCATCTTCCATCCGGTCGGCAATGCGGGTGAGGGTGATCGGCTCGATTTCCAGGCGGTCTGCATGAAAGCACTGATTCTCGCCCGGAAACAGGTCAAGCGAGAGCAGCAGGCGCGCCTGTGCGGCGGTGAGGCCAAGGTCGCGCACGCGCTCGTCGAACAGGCGGCGCAGCTGGCGCGAGTTGTCGGACATGCGAAAGCCAAGTTCGGGAATCATGCGTGCACATATAATAAGCATGCTTATTATCTGCAAGCTGCCTCTGGCGGGCGGGCGCGAAGCCGTTTAGCGTGGCACCATGACGCTTTCTTCAGATCTCTATTTCAGCTTTCGCTCGCCCTATAGCTACCTTGCCATCGGGAGGTATCGTGAGCTTTCAGAAGCCCTTGATGTCGATATTGCGCTGAGGCCGGTCTATCCGATTGCCATCCGCGATCCCGATATCCTGTTCACCGGCAGCCCGCTCTCCGGACGTTACATCTTCATGGACGCCGGCCGCAGCGCACAGATGCTCGGCATACCTTATCGCTGGCCGCGGCCCGATCCGATCGTGCAGAATTTGATGACGCGCGAGATTGCAGCGGAGCAGCCCTATATCTACCGCCTTACGCGGTTGGGCCAGGCAGCGGCGAAGCGAGGGCAGGGGCTGGCCTTTGCCGACGAAGTGTCGAGGATCATCTGGTCGGGCGAAGTCGACGATTGGCACGAAGGCGAGCACATGGCTGAGGCCACGGCCCGAGCGGGGCTCGACCTGGCCGAACTCGACGCTGAGGTGGAGGCAGAAGCGAAACAGCTGGATGCAGAGATTGGCGCGAATGAGAAAGCCCTCGCAGATGCGGGCCATTGGGGCGTGCCGACACTTGTTTTCGAGGGTGAGCCCTTCTTCGGGCAGGACCGCATCGAGATGGTGAAATGGCGGATGGAGCAAAAAGGGCTGGCACCAAGGACAGCAGGCCAGTGAGCGATATAGTGACGACCTTCTTCGAAAGCTTCGACGGAACACGCCTTGCCATCCATCGCACGGGTCAAGGCCGCCCGGTCGTGCTTCTGCACGGACTGTTTTCCAGCGCGCAGATGAACTGGATCAAGTGGGGCCATGCCGCGCGGCTGGCCGAAGCGGGCTTCGAGGCGATCATGCTCGATTTTCGCGTCCATGGGCAAAGCGACAGCCCGACCGATCCCGCGAACTATCCGAAGGATGTGCTGGTGCGCGATGTCGCTGCGCTGATCGAGCATTGCGAGCTTGAGGACTACGATCTCGTCGGCTTCTCGCTCGGCGCGCGCACGTCGCTGCATGCGGTATCGAGCGGCGTGCTGCAGCCGCAACGCCTGGTCGTGGCCGGAATGGGCGTTGCTGGCGTAGCTGACTGGCAGCAGCGGTCCGCCTTCTTCCGGCGCGTGATCGACGAGTTCGACAGCATCAAGCCGGGCGATCCGGCCTATCTATCGCGGCAGTTCCTGAAATCGCAAGGAGTGGACCGGGTGGCCGCGCGGCTACTGCTCGATACCTTTACCGATCTCGACCCGGCTCGGTTGGCACATGTCACCATGCCCACGCTGGTGGTGTGCGGCGACGAGGATCGGGACAATGGATCGGCCGAAGATTTGGCCGCATTGCTTCCCGATGCCACCTTCGTCGAAACGCCAGGCGCGCACCTTATCTCCGCCACCAAACCCGAAATGGGCGAAACGATTGTGCGCTTTTTGGCCTCTTGATCCGCTGTCAATTGCGTTTCGTCGATTAGCTACCCGTCCGGCTTGATTCATCGCCGGTATCGGTTCAGTCCCGTATCAGATGAAACTGGTTTCATTCTGAAGGGACGCACCCATGAAATTTTCGAAAGTAGCGCTTTCTGCGCTGGCGATTTCGCTCGCCACCAGCACTGTTTCGCGTGCGGACGACCACGCCGCCGCGCCGTCATCCACTCCGGCGGAAGCTTATCCGTTGACGCCAGAAGGCGCCGCAGCCTGGGTCGCCATGGTCGAAAAGGATTTGTTCGATTTCGGGAAGGAGAACGCCCAGGTCGCGTGGATCAACTCGACCTACATCACCTACGATAGCGATGCGCTCGCTGCGAAGTACGGCGCTATCGGCACGGAGAAATCCGTCGCCTACGCCAATGAGGCGGCGCGCTTTGCAACTGTGCAAGGGCTCGATCCCGAAGTCGCGCGCAAGCTCGATATCCTGCGCACCGGCATCGTCATGCCGGCCCCGGTCCGCGAAGGCGCCGCGACCGAACTCAACGAGCTCGCGACCCGGCTCAACTCGGCCTATGGCAAGGGTAAGGGGACGCTCAATGGCCAGGAAATCAACGGCTCGGATATCGAAGCCGAAATGGGCAATCTCGAGCGGTCACCGGCAGAACTCGCCGAGATGTGGGCCAGCTGGCACGATAATGTCGGCGCGCCGATGAAGGGTGATTACCTGCGCATGATCGGCATCGCCAATGAAGGCGCCAAAGAGCTGGGATTCGCCGATCTCGGCGCGATGTGGCGTTCGAATTATGACATGGACCCAGACGCCTTCGCTGCTGAAACCGAGCGGATGTGGCAGGAAGTGAAACCGCTCTACGTTGCGCTCCACACTTACGTCCGTTCCAAACTGAACGAAAAGTATGGCGACACGGTGCAGGCCAGGACCGGCCCGATCCGCGCAGATCTGCTCGGCAACATGTGGGCGCAGGAATGGGGCAATATCTACCCGCTGGTTGCCCCCGCGGGTGCGGGCGATATCGGCTATGACCTGACAGAGCTGATTGAGCAGAAAGGGCTGTCAGAGATCGAGATGGTCAAGGTGGGCGAGCAGTTTTTCTCCTCGCTCGGCTTCGCCCCGCTGCCGGAAACCTTCTGGGAGCGCAGCCAGTTCATCAAGCCGGTCGACCGGGAGGTGGTGTGCCATGCATCGGCATGGAACATCGACAATGTCGACGATCTGCGGATCAAGATGTGCATCAAGCCCAACGCAGTAGACTTCACCACTATCCATCACGAACTGGGGCACAATTATTACCAGCGCGCTTATAACCAGCAGGATTACCTGCACCTCAACGGCGCCAATGACGGTTTCCACGAAGCGATCGGGGACATGATCGCGCTGTCAATCACGCCCGAATACCTTGTCCAGATCGGCATGCTCGACAAATCGCAGGTTCCCAGCGCGGACAAAGATATCGGCCTGCTGCTGCGCCAGGCGATGGACAAGGTCGCCTTCCTGCCGTTCGGCCTGCTGGTCGATCGCTATCGTTGGGGCCTGTTTGAAGGTTCGATCCCCGGCGACCAGCTGAACAAGGGCTGGAACGACCTGCGACTGCAATATCAGGGCATCACTCCGCCGGTCGCGCGCGACGAAAGCGGTTTTGACGCCGGTGCAAAGTACCACATCCCTGGCAACGTGCCTTACACGCGCTATTTCCTTGCGCGGATCCTGCAGTTCCAGTTCTACAAGGCTGCCTGCGACGCGGCTGGCTGGAAGGGGCCGCTGCACCGTTGCAGCTTTTATGGCAATGAGGAAGTCGGCAAGAAGCTGAACGCCATGCTCGAAATGGGTGCCTCGAAGCCGTGGCCCGACGCGCTCGAAGCCTTCACCGGTAGCCGCCAGATGAGCGGCAAGGCGATGGTCGAATATTTCGCGCCGTTGAAGAAATGGCTCGACCAGCAGAACAAGGGTAAGCCCAAGGGCTGGTAAGCTGTAGCGTGAAACGGAAAAGCCCCCGCCGCATCGCTGCGATGGGGGCTTTTTGTCGCTCGCTTGGAGCGACCTCGCTGAAAGGTAATCAGTTGGCGCTGAACGGCACCGAAGAGTGGTGCAGGTCGATCACCAGGTCTCCGTCGGCGTTCTTCTTGTAGCCGAAGGTGTATTCCACCTTGGTGTCATTGCCATCGGTGTCGGTAAAGTAATAGTTGCCCATGGCGATCGCGCTGTCGCCATCGATGATGGTGCCTTCGTTTTCCCAGCGAACGTTGGTCCACGGCTTGATCGCGAAGCCGCCATCTTCAGTCCCTTCGGTGCCGATGAAGTAGCTCAGCGCTTCGTCAAAGGTGCCGCGGAACTGGTCTTCAGCGGCCAGCGTCGGCTTGAACAGCACGGGCATGCCGTCTTCATAGGCGTAGAAGGTGTTGATATGGTCGGTGGCGGCCTGCTTCACGTCGCCGCCTTCGGTCGAAACCTTGCCGATATTGACGATGCCTTCGCCCCAGGCCTGCTGGGCCGCGGTGACTTCTTCAGCGGTGATCGGAGCCGCGGCGGTTTCTTCGGTCGCGGTGGTATCGGTTGCGGTTTCGCCGCAAGCGGCGAGAGCGAGGCTGGCTGCGGCGATCGCAGGTACCATTACAAACTTGCGCATTGAATTCTCCAACGAATTATCTGCCCCCGGAGGGGAATTTGATGAGCACTGTCGACGCTGGAGAAGCTTGGGCCAAACGCCGGACCGCCGCTCGACCAGAGTCGATACGGTCCGACATCACGTGCGTTTTAGCGTTGCACGCCAGAGGGGCCCGGCCCGTGCCGATGTAACAACATATCTCGTTGTTGGTTCCGGCCTGGCGGAAAAATTTTTTCAAGCCAAGAAAGCGATTTGGTCGGGCTCGATTGGTGCGGTAAAGCCGCGACTTATTGGTCGATCGTAAACCGTGGGAGATCGAAGATGAAATGGGCAATTGGCGCAGCGGTTTGCGCATGGGGCCTTGCCGCTTGCGTACCGGCGTACGGATCGGGCACAGGTTCAGCGATGCCGTCAACCGACGTGATCACAGGCTCTCTATTCGTCGCGAACAAACGCGGCAATTCGCTGTCGCTGATCGATCTGGCGACCGGCGAAGAAACAAATCGTGTGGATAGCTGTGCCAATCCACACGAACTGGCGACTTCGCCCGACGGGCAGCATGTGGCGCTTGCCTGCTATGGCGGGACGACGGTCGACATCTTCCGGACTGGCGACCTGTCCAAGGTGAAGAGTATCGAACTCGGTGCCAATGCCCGCCCGCACGGGATAGTCTGGCAGCAGGACGAGGCGATCGGGCGAGATACGATATTCGTGACCGCCGAAGGGCGCCAGTCCGCGTTCGCGATCGACTATCCTCTGGCTCCTCAACCAGACATTACGGAAATTTCTACCAGCCAGCGCGGCTCGCACATGATAGCGGTCAGCCCTGATGGATCGTTTGCCTGGACAATGAACTTGGGCTCGGGAACGGTGACATTGCTCGATACCGGCGACGCGCGCGCCGTGCGTTCGCAGGAAATCGGGATCGAGCCTGAGGGGGATTTCAATTGCGCCGGACGGCTCGACCCTTTGGGTTTCGGCACGTGGTTCCGACAGAGTGTTCGCGCTCGATCCAATGACGCTCGAAATTCGTAGCGAAGTCGCAACGGGCCGTTTCCCGCTCCGTATCGCGGTGCGCCCGCAAGGCGATGTTGCGGTCACTTCGGATCTCGCGGACGGCGCTGTTTCTGTCATAGACACAGCGAACGCCAGGCTGCTGCGCAACATCATCGTGTCCGGCCCCGCCGAGGCCGAGGCCCGCCAGCAGGTCACGATCCTGTGGTCCGATGACGGCAAGCGCATCTACGTCGCCGAAACCGGCACCGACACCGTTGCCGAAGTCGATTTTGCCAGCGGCAAGGTGCTGCGCCGCCTGAAGACCGGTGAGGGCGGAGACGGCATGGCGATCCTGGGCGCGCGTTGAGTGGCGACTGCTAAGCTACCTCCTGCAGTTGTTGGCTGGCGCGAAATGGTTTCGCTGCCGGACCTGGCTGGCGCACGCATTCCCGCCAAAATCGATACCGGCGCTCGCACTTCATCGCTGCACGCCACCGATATCGAACGGTTCGACCGCGGCGGGCAGCGCTGGGTCCGGTTCATCCTCGATCTTGGGCAAGGCCGTAACGAGGCGGTAACCTGCGAGGTGCCAAGGGCGGATCGAAGAATCATCACCAGTTCCAACGGCGAATCGCAGGATCGCTTCATCATCCGCACGCAGCTGGTACTGGGCGAACACACCTTCAGGGCCGAATTCAGCCTGGCTGACCGGTCCGACATGAAATTCCCGATCCTGATCGGCCGGACCGCGCTGCGCAGCCGCTTCCTGGTCGATCCAGGACGGTCGTGGCTTCAGTCACCCAAACACGAGCGCAAGCAACTCAAATCCCAAGGATAAGTCCATGAAAATCGCCATGCTGGCGCGCAATCCGAACCTCTATTCGCACCGCCGCCTGGTCGAAGCGGCGGAGGCGCGCGGGCACACGCTCGACGTGCTCAACACGCTGCGCTGCACCGTGAACATCGCCAGCCACCGCCCGACGCTGACCTACAATGGCGAAACGCTGGCGCGTTATGACGCTGTGATTCCGCGCATCGGTGCTTCGATCACCAATTATGGCCTGGCCGTTCTGCGCCAGTTCGAAATGGGCGGGGTGTGGCCGCTCAATGAAAGCGTGGCGATCGGGCGCAGCCGCGACAAGCTGCGCAGCATGCAGATCCTGGCGAAGCACGGGATCGGGCTACCACTGACCGCTTATGCCAACGATCCCAAGCAGGCTGAGGAGATCATCAAGGCGGTCAAGGGCCCGCCGGTGGTGATCAAGCTGCTTGAGGGAACGCAAGGCATCGGCGTGGTGCTGGCGGAAACGATGTCCAGCGCGAAGTCCGTGATCGAGGCGTTCCGCGGCGCCAATGTGAACATCCTTGTGCAGGAATTCATCAAGGAAGCGGGCGGGACAGACATCCGCGCGCTGGTGGTGGGCGGCAAGGTGGTCGCGGCGATGAAACGCACCGGCGCGGCGGACGAATTCCGTTCCAACCTGCATCGCGGCGGCAGTGCAGAGCTGGTGAAGATTACCCCGGAGGAACGCTCCACAGCAGTGCGTGCAGCGCGCTGGATGGGCCTCAATGTCTGCGGGGTCGATATGTTGCGTTCGAACCACGGCCCGGTGATTATGGAGGTCAATTCTTCACCCGGGCTCGAAGGAATCGAAACCGCAACCGGCAAGGACGTGGCCGGTTTGATCATCAAATTCATCGAAGAAAACGCGAAAGCCGGGAAGACGAAGACCAAAGGCAAGGGGTGATATTCCGCGCGGGTCGGTCAGAACTCCGGTTTTAAGGAGGAATTTCAATGGGTCGTAAGTATTCTGAAGCCTTCGCGTTGGTCGCGGCGGGTCTGGCTGCCATATCCGCAGCTCCGGTTTCGGCAGAAGACAAGTTCGTAGCCGACCGTTTGCAGGCTAGCGGCATCAAGTACGAAGTAGACAGCGATGGCGATTACAAAATCATCTATAACTACTCGAAAGAGGGCCGGACGCAGCTGGTGTTCGTTTCCGGCAAGACCGAAACCGTCAACGGCCTGACCATTCGCGAAGTTTTCGCCCCCGCTGCGCTGGTGGACAAGCATCAGATCGACGGAGCCAAGGCGCTCGAGCTGCTACGCCATAGCGGTCAGGTAAAGATCGGCGCGTGGGAATTGCGCGGCAACATCATCTACTTCGTGGTCAAGGTGATCGAGGATGTCAGCGCGACCGAACTCGAAGCGGCGATGGATATCGCGTCGGAATCCGCTGATGACATGGAAATCGAACTGACCGGCGGCGCTGACGACCTTTAGTCTTAACGGAACGGGGGTTCGTTGAACGCGCGAAGCTTGCGGCTGTGCAACCGGTCACCTTCGGCGCGCAGCCGCTTGCAGGCCTGGATTCCCATCTGAAGGTGCGCGGCGATCGCTTCCTCGTAGAACTGGTTGGCCTGGCCGGGCAGCTTGATTTCGCCATGCAGCGGCTTGTCGCTGACGCACAGCAGCGTGCCATAGGGCACGCGGAAGCGATAACCCTGCGCCGCGATGGTCGCGCTTTCCATATCGATCGCGATCGCGCGGCTTTGCGAGAACCGCTTGGCGCTGCGTGAATAGAGCAGCTCCCAGTTACGGTCGTCGGTCGTGACAACGGTTCCGGTGCGCATCCTCTGCTTGAGGTTGGCGCCCTGCGTGCCCGAAACTTCCTCGGCCGCGCCAGCAAGTGCCTGCTGGACTTCGGCGATCGGCGGGATCGGGATTTCCGGCGGCAAGACGCTGTCCAATACATTGTCGTCACGCAGATAGGCATGGGCGAGCACGAAATCGCCAATTCTCTGGGTTGAACGCAAGCCGCCGCAGTGCCCGATCATCAGCCAGGTGTGGGGGCGCAAGACAGCCAGGTGATCGCAAATCGTCTTTGCGTTGGAGGGGCCAACACCGATATTCACCAGCGTGATGCCGCTCTTGTCGGCGCGGGTCAGGTGATAGGCGGGCATCTGGTGCTTGCGCCATGCGGTGTCCGACAGCTGGTCCCGGCCATTTGGCGTATTCGAAGTGATGTCGAGTCCGCCGGCGCCAGTCAACGAGAGATAGCCGTCGCTACCAACCTGGCGTGCCGCCCAATCAACGAATTCATCGACATAGCGGTGATAGTTCGTGAACAGGATGAAGTCCTGGAAATCTTCGGCCCGGGTACCGGTGTAATGCGCCAGACGGGCGAGGGAGTAATCGGTCCGCAATCCATCGAACAGCGACAGGGGCATGGGCAGGTGCGGCGTCAGGTCGCTGCCATCGGCCAGCTCGTCGCCGATCAGCGCCAGGTCGGTTGCCGGGAAATGCTTGGCCAGTTCCTGCGGCGCGATGCCAGCCATCAGTGCCCCGGCTTCCCCGTCGAGCACATAGGGGAACGGGATTTCCTGCCGCGACTGCCCGACTTCGATCTGCACATCATAATCGCGCATGATCATTTCGAGCTGATCCTGCAGATATCCCGCAAACAGGGCAGGGCGGGTGATGGTCGTGGCGTATGTGCCAGTCTGTTCAAGCCGGCCGAAGGCGCGCGAACGGTCAGCCGGAGCGCCTTCGCCCGCATAATGAATGCGCAGCTCGGGGTACGCATAGCTGCCGTCGTTGCGCTTGCGTTCGGGCGGGGTTGCGCCGGAACGTGCATACTCCAGCACATCTGCGCGCAACGTAGCCACCGCAGTGTCATAGATGCGGGTGATTTCTTCGAAAATTTGGGAAAAGGTCTGCATGAGCGGCCTCTAACGCTTTCGCGCGACATTTCAAGGACGCGGAGTCGCAAGGGCCCCTTGCTAAGCCCGGCATATCCGGCGATCATTGATGCGACGGGGAATTGCCTGGGAGGAACGCAATGAAATTCAAAGCTGCAGCCGGTGCCGCGCTGGCGTGGTCGGCATTTGCTCCGGTAGTGGTGCAGGCGGAAAGCGGCTCGATCGAGGATGTCGCGTCGCAAATTGACGCGATATTCGCCCAGGCCAAGGAGGAGGCGCACGTTCCTGCCCTGGTCTATGGCGTGGTCAAGGATGGCGAATTCGTGTTGTTCAAGGCGATGGGGGATCGCGATATCGGCACGCCCCAGATCGAGCCCATCGATGGCGATACTCGCTTCCGCATTGCGTCCATGTCGAAGGCTTTTACTGCGGCGGCGATCCTGAAGCTGCGCGACGACGGCAGGCTTTCGCTCAGCGATCCGGCGGTCAAGCATGTGCCCGAACTCGCCAATTGGCAGAAGCCTACCGGCGATGCGCCGGATATCACGGTGGGCGACCTGCTCCACCACACCGGCGGGCTGGTCGAGGATAACCCATGGGGTGACCGGCAGCAGGACCTGTCCGAAGCCGCTTTTAGCCAGATGATCGCGGGCGGCATGGATTTCGCGACAACGCCGGGAACACGCTACGAATACTCGAACTATGGCTTCGCGCTGTTGGGGCGGATCGTCAGCAATGTCTCCGGCAAACCCTATCAGGATTATATCCGCGAAGAGATCATGCTGCCGCTGGGGATGACCAGCACCGGCTATGACGTACTCGCCAGCCCGCCCGAGACGCGCGCGATCGGCTATCGCTGGGAGAACGGCGGTTATCGCCGCGAACCGGACATGCCCGATGGTGCGTTCGGGGCGATGGGCGGGGTCGAGACTACGGCGAACGACTATGCCAAATGGATGGCCTTCCTGCTGTCGGCCTGGCCAGCCTCTGATGCACCCGAGGCCGGGCCGCTGCGCCGCTCGTCAGTGCGCGAAATGGTCAAATGGGTGGCCATGCGCCAAGGCTATGACCGCCCCGCAAACCTCGGGCCGCCGTGCCGCGTCGGGCAGGGCTATGGCATGGGGCTGGTGGTCTATGACGATTGCCAGCTCGGCCGCGTGGTCCAGCACAATGGTGGCTATCCCGGCTATGGTTCGACCATGCAGTTTATGCCCGAGGCAGGGATGGGCATGTTTTCGTTCAACGCGCGAACCTATTTCAGCAATTCGGGCGGGGTGCGGCAGGCACTGCACCTGCTCCGTAACGCGGGGCTTGCGCCCGATCGCGCGATCGAGGTTTCAGCCGGACTAGCCTCCGCCTATGGCTTCGCCCGCAGTGCCTGGGAAAAGGGCGATCCGGAAGCCGCGCCATTGGCGGTGAATGTCGCGCTTGACCGCGACATTGCGGATCGCCGCGCAGAGCTCGCCGCGCTCAAGCGCGAAGTTGGCAGTTGCGACACCTCTGCAGCGATCAGCCCGATCTCAGCCATGGAGGGCACTTTCGAGTGGTCCTGCGAGCGAGGCACCGTCTCAGGGCGTGTGCAGCGCGCGCCGATCACTGCTATCGAATTGCAGGTGCTCGATTTCAGGCGCAAGCCCGAATGAAAAGGGGCGCGGCCTTGCGGTCGCGCCCTCTAACTGGCTGAAGCCGTTTGAAGCCGGTCAGGCTTCGTCTTCGGCTCGATCTTCGAGCAGGTCAGCGGGGATTTCGCCCGGCTCAAGCCCTGCATTGTCGATGCGGGTGTCGGCGGCCGCTTCTTCGATCTCGCGCTGTTCGTCTTCGAAGATCTGGGCGAGCACGTCGACGCCCTGGCTCTGCAGCTCGGCTTCGTCGTCCGAACGGGCCACATTGGCCTTCACGGTAACGTGAACTTCCGGGTGCAGCGCAACGGTCACGTCGTGCATGCCGATGGTCTTGATCGGGTGACCCATCACAACCTGCTTCTTGTCGACGGCGTGGCCCTGTTCGTTCAGGCCGACAACGATATCGCGCACGCTCACCGAACCATAAAGCTGGCCAGCATTCGACGAAGCGCGGATCAGCACGATCTCTGCCCCGGCGACCTTTTCACCAAGCTTTTCGGCTTCGGCGCGCTTCTCGGCGTTTTCCTTTTCCAGGCGTTCGCGGTTGGCTTCGAAAACCTTCTTGTTGGCGTCGTTGGCACGCAGGGCCTTCTTCTGCGGGAGCAGGAAGTTGCGCGCATAGCCGTCCTTCACAGTGACGACGTCACCGATCGAGCCGAGTTTCTCGATGCGTTCGAGGAGGATGATATCCATGTCTCTTCTCCCCTTACTTAACGATGTACGGCAGCAGGCCGATGTGGCGTGCACGCTTGATCGCCTTGGCGAGTTCGCGCTGCTTCTTGGCGGAAACGGCGGTGATGCGCGAAGGCACTATCTTGCCGCGTTCGGACATGAAGCCCTGCAGCAGACGCACGTCCTTGTAATCGATCTTCGGAGCGTTCTTGCCCGCGAAGGGGCAGCTCTTGCGGCGGCGGAAAAACGGGCGGGCCATCAGTCTTCTCCTCGCTCGCTGCGACGCTTGCGCTCGCGATCCTGCTTGCGCATCATCACCGAAGGGCCACCTTCATGCTCGTCCACGCGGACGGTCATGTAGCGGATCACATCTTCGTTGATGCGGGTCTGGCGCTCGAGCTCTTCCACTACCGAGCCGGGGGCTTCGATGTTGAGCAGCACGAAATGCGCCTTGCGGTTGCGGTCGATCTTGTAGGCCAGGGACTTGAGGCCCCAGGTCTCGGTCTTGGTAACCTTGCCTTGATTCTGTTCGACGATTTCGGTCGCCGCGGCCGCCAGCGCATCGACTTGAGCCTGGCTCAGGTCCTGACGCGCAAGAAAGACATGCTCGTAAAGAGCCATCTCGCTTCCTTTCACTTCCTGCCGATCGCTGGCTGATCCCGCGGGGTCATCTGACCTTGGGCGGGCGCCCCTCCGGCTTTCTTCATACCCCGGGGCAGCGGATCCGCCGCGAGGAAGGCGCGCACATAGCGGGTTTCGCTCATAATGCAAGGCTTGCGTGCTGCGGCCGGCGCGGGCAGTGCTGCTCGGTGAAACGGCAAGGGAGATTGGCATGCCAGGTGGATTGATGGCTCTGCTCGATGATGTTTCGATCATCGCCCGTGCAGCGGCCGCTTCGATCGACGATGTCAGCGTGGCGGCGGGCAAGGCCGGGACCAAGGCCGCCGGGGTCGTGATTGACGATGCGGCGGTAACGCCGGGTTACGTCACCGGCCTTTCCCCCGCGCGCGAATTGCCGATCATCTGGAACATCACCAAGGGCAGCCTGAAAAACAAGCTCCTGATCCTGTTGCCGGGCGCGCTGCTGCTCAGCTGGCTGTTGCCGCAAGCGATTATCTTCCTGCTGATGCTGGGCGGAGGCTATCTCTGCTACGAAGGGGCTGAAAAAGTGCTGGAAAAGCTGGGCGAGCCCAAGCACGGCAAAACGCTGGAGGACCCGATCGAGGATCCGGCGGGAATTCGAGAAAGACCGCGTCAATGGGGCGATCCGCACCGATTTGATCCTGTCGGCGGAAATCATGGCGATTTCGCTCAATGAAATTGCGACGATTTCGGACAGTTTCTGGATCCGGGCTGCCGCGCTGGCGGCCGTGGGCATTGCGATCACCTTTGCCGTTTATGGCGCCGTCGCGCTGATCGTGAAGATGGATGATGTCGGGCTGCATCTGGCCGAGCGCGACAACGGTCTGGCGAAGCGAGTAGGGCGGATGCTGCTCCACGCGATGCCCCGACTGTTGGTGCTGCTGTCGGCGGTTGGAACGGTAGCGATGCTGTGGGTCGGCGGCGGGATCATCCTCCACGGGCTCGAAGAAATCGGCCTCCATGCTCCGGCTGACTGGGCACATGGTTTGCAGCATGCAGTCGAACACGCAACCGGGGCGCTGGGCGGCGTGCTGGGCTGGGCGACCTATGCCGGGGTTTCGGCCATCTTCGGGTTGGTGCTGGGTGGAGTGATCGTTTTCATCCTCCACCGCGTTTTACGCTTCAATCCCCACGCAGAGGCACATTGAGATGAGCGAACACTCGGTTCTCTACACTTGCGCGCGGTCGCGCGGGCTTCGCGCGACCTGGGCGGCAGAGGAAGCGGACGTCGATATCGAGCTGAAGGTGCTGCCGTTTCCGCCGCGCTACCTTGCGCCGGAATATCTTGAGATAAATCCACTCGGCACCGTTCCGCTACTGGTAGACGGTGAGGCGCGCATGACCGAGAGCTGCGCCATCGCGCATTACCTCGCCAGCAAGGACGGGCCTTCGCCGCTGGTCGTGATGCCCGGCGAGGCTGACTACGCCGCCTATTGCGACTTCACCTTCCACGCCGACGCGACGATTACCTTCCCGCAGACGGTCTACATGCGCTTCTGCCTGTTCGAGAAGGACAAGGGACTGGAAGAAGCGGGCCACTCCTACGCCAAGTGGTTCTGGAAGCGGTTGGTGAAGCTCGAACAGCGACTGGACGGACGCGAATTCCTCTGTGCGGATCGCTTTACCGTGGCGGATATCTGCTGCGGTTATGCGCTGATCCTGGCGCAGAGCGTTGGGCTCGATGAAGGCGTGCCCGATAATCTCAAGGCCTATCGCGAGCGGCTGACCGCGCGCAAAGCCTACAAACGTGCCTTTGCCCGCGAGGAAGCCGGGCGCAAGGCGCTGGAGGCGAGCTAGGCCGCCTGGTCGGGCGTGACCGGGCGCTGGCTCAATTCGCGCCGTAGCAGCTTGCCTAGCGGATCGCGTGGCAGCTGGTCGACGAACTCCACATAGCGCGGGCGCTTGTACCCTGCGATCCGCCCCTTGAAGCGCGCGGTGATTTCTTCACGGCTCAGCTCCATGCCGGGTTTTAAAACGACAAAAGCTTTTACCGCTTCGCCCCATTGATTGTCCGGAACGCCGCAGCATCCGGCGTCCGCGACTTCGGGCATGTCGGCGAACACGGCGTCGACTTCCGCCGGATAGACGTTCTCGCCGCCGGTCTTGATCAGTTCCTTGGCGCGGCCGAGCAGGTAGAACAGGCCGCGCTCGTCCATCGTGCCAAGGTCGCCACTGCGCAGCCAGCCATGGCCAAGCGCGGCTTCGGTCGCCTCCGGATTGCGCCAATAGCCAAGCATGACCGAGGGGCCGCGCATGCAGATCTCGCCCTCTTCCCCCGGCGGCAACATGTTCCCGTCGGGATTGAGGATGCACATTTCGACATGCGCCATCGGCCAGCCGATCGAGTGCGGATGTTCGAGCATGTCGGGATAATCGATCGCGGTCGAAAAGCCGCAAATCTCCGTCTGGCCGTAGCCGCCGACGACACGGCAGTCCCACAGCTGCTCGAACGGCGCGTAGATCTGTGGGCGGCCCATGCCAGCACCGCCGGTGTAATTGGTGAGCGGCATTGCGCCGTCGCGCACTGCCTCCATCTGCAACCACGGAAAGGAAATCTGCGGGAAAGCGCTGGTCGTGGTGCATTGCTCGCGGTGAAGCAGGTCCAGGATCGCGGCGCTGTCATCGTCGCGCTGGGCGAACACCATGGTCCCGCCGCATGCGATCATCGCCGCGACCTGCTGCATCCCGACAACGTGAAACAGCGGATTGACTGAAAGCAGGCGCTCCTTGTCGGTCCAGCCGCGCCGCGTGCACATGCCCAGCGCCGCAGCCGCAATCGCGCTGCCCGCCTGCAGGCAACCCTTGGGCCGCCCGGTCGTGCCGCTGGTGTACATCATGTAGAGCGGACGTTCCGGCTCAAGGTCAGGCAAGTTCTGGCGGGGCTGGGCGCTAGTGACGATGCGTTCGAACGCGCCTTGGGGATCGTGCCGCTCGTCGACCAGTACCACTTCGCCGGTCTCGCTTTCGCTCAGCATTTGCGCGAAACGCGGGCTGGCAAAGGTCATGGAAACCTTGGCATTGCCCATGATCCAGCCGATCTCGCCCGGCGCCAGCCGCCAATTGAGCAGTACCGCGATCGCGCCGATCCGCCCGCAGGCGAGCAGCGTGGTGACATAGGGTGCGCCATCGGTCAGCAGCAGCGCCACCCGGTCGCCCGGTTCGATCCCGCGGGTGAGTAGCCACTGCGCCAGATTATCGACCCGCTGGCTCAGTTCGACCCAGTTGAGGCGCTGCGCGTTGTCTATCGTCGCTTCGCGGCCCGCCAGCCGCCGCGCATTGGCACGAAACAGCGTGTCGAGGGAGAAATCGCGCGTGTTCATGCGC